>JAQBTV010000011.1 GCA_027624715.1 Pseudomonadota bacterium | reverse complement strand
ATCGAGAAAAACTCTTGGTGGATTGATACGACGGTTCTGGAAGGATTTGCGCTGCCAGATGCAGACTAACTTAATAAATTGTTTTGAATAACGAACTGCGGGTTTGAAGTGAAATGAATACTAAAGGCATCTTTAACTACATATCTGCGGACTCGCAGAGTTCGTTATACCGGAATGGAAAGGTATTAACGCGCCGTAATTTGGAGGGTACTGATTCTGAGTGGGTGGGCGTGAATTATGAACAGCATGAGGTTGTTGTCAATGATGCTCGTAATGGGGTATCGGCCACTCTCGAGAAACAAGGTTTTCAATTAGTTGATGATGATATAGAGAGTTTAAATATCAACTTTTTTGATAACGATGTTGTGCTCCATAATTATTATCCATTGTGTGCGGATCGAGTTAAGGAGTCGGTGGGTGCTCGGGTGGTGTATGCGTTTGACCATAATGTTCGGTCAGCTGTCGGAAAAAAATCAAAAAAAATGATTACGGGCGGGCAACAGGTGCAGGGGCCAGCGCACGCCGTTCATGGTGATTACACGTTAACGAGTGCTCCGGAACGGGTTCTTCAGTTATCGAAGCCTCCGGGCAAAAATGACACCATCCGATCGTTGATCGGAGAGGGCAGTAGCTTGATACCTCCGAGTGAGGTGGAACAGATTTCGAATGGGGGGCGATTCGCCATTATAAATTTATGGCGGAGTATCGTGCCCGAGCCTGTTGAGATGAATCCTCTCGCTTTGTGTGACGCGTCTCGTGTGAATCCAGATGATCTTGTTGTGTTTGAAGTTCACTATGAGGACCGTATTGGTGAGAATTATTTCGCCAAGTACAATCCAAACCACAATTGGTGGTTTTATCCCAAGATGAATCGGTCAGAGGCGTTGCTCATCAAACAATGGGACAGTGAAGGTGGACTCGCGAGAACCAAAGGTGATCAACCTGATGCCTCATTTCCAGAAGCGCCATGTACGTTCAGTTTTCACAGTGCGTTTAAAGAACCGTCTACTCCCGATGAGGCGCCTGATCGATGGAGTATGGAGGTGCGGTGCATTGCATTATTTTGAAGTCCATGAATCCATGGATGTAACACCCAATTTATAGAAAGGTTAAATACTGATGATATCTCCTGAAGGACGTGTGGTAATGATCTCTGGAGCAAGCAGAGGTATTGGTCTAGCGATTGCTCGTAACCTCTATCAAGCTGGTTTTTCGCTCAGTCTTGGTGTTCGCGATATTGAGGCTATGAGGAATACAGTTAAAGACTGGGACACCAGTCGTGTGTTGATCAGCAAGTATGATGCCGTAGATAAAGAAACGCATAAGGTCTGGGTAGATACAACTGCCGAGCGTTATGGTCGGATTGATGGATTAGTGAATAACGCAGGAATCATGCAGCCAGTATCCGTTGATGATGGTGAATTCAATGAAAAGGGGCTAGACCTTATGTGGTCTGTGAACGTCAAAGCGCCTCTATCTATGACGTGTCTGGCGCTGCCTCATTTAAGAAAATGCGGTTCTGGTCGCGTGGTTAACGTGGCGTCGCTAGCGGGGAAGGCGGTGTTTGGTAATGGCGTTGGTTATTCGATGACAAAATTTGCTGCCGTTGCTTTGTCACATGCAACCCGACATGGAGGCTGGGCAGACGGTGTTCGGTGTACAGCATTGTGTCCCGGATACGTTGCAACCGATATGACCAGTTCAATAGAAAGTGTTGCGCTTGCGGACATGATTTCAGCTGATGATCTTGCCGAGTTGGTTAATACGATCATTTCCCTTCCAAATACGGCATCAGTTGCTGAATTGATTGTGAACTGTCGTCCTGATCTTGTTGGTTAATGTGATTTCGGTTCGCGTAAACAGTAGGCAGATTTTTTTGCATAAAATAATTCACTTTGATCGAAGTGATATTGCAAATGTTTAGCCTAGAATCGAGGCGGGTACTATCAAAATAGAGATTCACGGTTTTTTTAATGAGATGGCGTTAAAGCTTAGACATTTAAGTATAATTTGATAATTTAATAATGCGCTTAAACCCCTTATGATCGGTCGTTCTACCTTTTGGTTTTTAGTTGTTTTACTTATATTGTCTGCCGGCTTAAATGTCTATCAGCTTCATATTTTCTCCAGGGAAGACTTGCTTAGCAGATTTGCAGGTGAAAATAAGGGCTTGGAAGGTGAAAGTAAGGGCTTGGAACTTGAGAGTGAGCAGAAAAACGCCGGTTTAAAGAATAACGAACGTAGGATAGAAAGAGATGTGTTGTCCCCATGCCCAGAAGATCGCGCAGTGACTTGGAATAATTGTCAGGGTACTAAAACATCTGCAGATGGGGGGGAGTATGTCGGTGAATACAAAGATGACAAGAGGCACGGTCAAGGCACCTTCACATTTGCCAATGGTGACCAGTATGTCGGTGAGTGGCGAGAGGATACAATGCATGGCCAAGGCACGTTCATATCTGTAGATGATGAGGAGTATTACGGTGAACTCAGAGACGACAAGATGCACGGTCAAGGCACCTACACATATGAGAATGGTGACCAGTATGTCGGTGAGTGGCGAGACGACAAGATGCACGGTCAAGGCACCTACACATATGTAAATGGTGACCAGTATATTGGTGAGTGGCGAGACGACAAGATGCACGGTCAAGGCGCATTAACATTTTTAAATGGCGACCAGCGTGTCGGTATTTGGGAATTTGGTGAAAAAGTTCAATCTGAAAGATAATGTTGACTTACTTTTTTTAGTATCTGTAAGGATACCTATAGAACGCGTAAGTTTGTGTATACCTTCCCCTAAAGTGTATCAGCCTAGTCAAAAATATTTCCAGTCTTTCTGTTTAGCTAACGTGAGCAGTACGAAAAGTCAACCCTGCCGTAATTATATTAGTATTTTTCCTGCTCCAATTTTTTCGAAGGTTCAGTGCCATTAGCGCATGGTCTCAATCAGGTCGCGTTCCCGCTTTATGGGTGAAGTTTGGTATATTGTTCTGACTTAGATTTAATTGAGGTACAAATGATTAATGTAAAGCTACCAGATGGTTCAGTTCGAACGTTTGATCAGTCTTTATCGGTAGGTTCGATTGCAAGATCGATTGCTCCCAGTTTGGGAAAGGTTGCCGTGGCAGGGCGCCTCGATGGCCATATGGTTGACTTAAATCATGTTGTTTCGAAAGACGCACAACTGGCTATTATTACGAATACAGACACAGATGGTGTCGATGTGATTCGTCACTCAACCGCGCATTTGCTTGCGCATGCTGTAAAAGAGCTTTACCCGAGCGCGCAAGTGACCATTGGTCCAGTGATTGAGGATGGTTTTTATTACGACTTCTCCTTTGATCGAGCTTTTACTCCAGATGACTTGGTTGCTATTGAGAAAAAAATGAAGCAGCTCTCTAAAAAAGATCTGCGCATAGAGCGGTCTGTTCGCGAGCGAGATGAGGCGAGTAATTATTTCCAGTCCATTGGCGAGGCGTATAAGTCTGAAATTATTAGCGATTTGCCTGAAGGTGAAGAGATTTCTATGTACTCTCAGGGTGAGTTTACTGATTTATGCCGCGGACCCCATGTCCCCTCTACCGGCAAGCTCAAGGCATTTAAGTTACTAAAGGTAGCTGGGGCCTATTGGCGTGGTAATTCTGATAATGCGATGCTCCAACGAATTTATGGCACCGCTTGGGGAACACAAGAGGATTTGGAGGCTCATCTCTTTAAACTTGAAGAGGCCGAAAAGAGAGATCACCGCAAACTTGGTCGACAACTTGATTTTTTTCATAGTCAGGAGGAAGCGCCCGGCATGGTGTTTTGGCGCCCTAAGGGATGGAGGCTGTGGCAGCAGGTCGAGCAGTATATGCGACGCGTCTATGAGAATAATGGCTATCAGGAAGTGAAATGTCCTCAAATATTGGATGTGTCGCTTTGGAAAAAGTCTGGGCATTGGGATAATTTCCGTGACAATATGTTTTTTACGGCCTCAGAGAATCGTGAATATGCCGTCAAGCCGATGAACTGTCCTGGGCATGTGCAAATTTTCAATAGTGGTTTGCGTAGTTATCGCGATCTGCCCCTGAGATACGGTGAGTTTGGTGGTTGTCATCGTAATGAACCCTCGGGCGCATTGCATGGTCTCATGCGCGTCAGGGCGTTCACTCAGGATGATGGACACATTTTCTGTACAGACCAACAAATAGAGAAAGAAGTTGTTGAATTTCATAAACTTGCATTGAAAACTTACAGTGATTTCAAGTTTAAAAATATCGCGATTAAATTAGCATTACGGCCTGAGCAGCGCTTAGGGGATGACTCGGTTTGGGATCATGCGGAGGCGGCTCTTCGATCTGCCCTTCAAACTTGCGGCGTGAACTGGGAAGAGCTTCCTGGAGAGGGCGCCTTTTACGGACCGAAGGTTGAGTATCACTTAAAAGATTCAATTGGTCGCTCTTGGCAGTGCGGTACTATCCAGGTGGATTTTATGATGCCTCTCAGGTTAGGGGCCGAGTACGTGTCTGAAGATAATGCTAGAAAAACCCCTGTGATGCTTCATCGAGCGATCCTTGGGTCAATGGAGCGATTCATCGGGATCCTCATCGAGCATCATGCGGGTGCTATGCCACTTTGGCTATCCCCAGTACAGATCGTTGTGATGAACGTCGCCGATCGTCACGCAGATTATGCGCAAGATGTGACAAAACAATTGATTTCTAGGGGGTTCAGAGTTATTTCCGACTTGAGAAACGAAAAGATAACCTATAAAATCCGCGGGCACAGTCTCCAGAAGCTTCCGTACCAATTGATTGTGGGTGATAAGGAAGTAGAAGCAAGCCAAGTCGCTGTTCGTTGCCGAGGTGGTGAAGACTTAGGGCCAATGTTGTTGGAGACCCTTTACGAACGTTTGAATTCCGAGCTTGACGCTAAGCGTTAGCTCTTTTTGTAGTTAAATTAGATTAGGAGGTTCAACCCATAGCTCGAGAAAAAGAAGCCCGAATTAATGAGGAGATTACGGCGCCTCAAATTAGACTGGTAGGTATCGAAGGAGAACCCATCGGAGTTATGGAAATTAGTCAGGCACTTGCGAAGGCGGAAGCGGCAGAAATTGATCTTGTTGAGATAGCGCCGACTGCAGTGCCGCCGGTATGTCGTTTGATGGACTATGGAAAGTTCAAATATAACGAGCAAAAAAAGAAGCAGGATGCCAAGGCTAAGCAAAAAAAAATACAGGTCAAGGAAATTAAGTTTAGACCTGGGACAGATGAAGGGGATTATCAAATCAAACTTCGGAATCTGATTCGCTTCTTAACTGAGGGTGACAAGACAAAGGTGACGTTGAGGTTTAGGGGGCGTGAAATGGCACACCTAAATCTTGGGGCACAGCTCTTACAGCGAGTTAGAGGTGACCTAGAGGATCATGGGCAAGTTGAGCAGTTTCCAAAAATGGAAGGTAGACAGATGGTCATGGTGGTTGCACCGCTAAAACCAGAGGAAAAGCAAAAGCGTCAGAAAATGAAGGCGGATTCTTCTGAAGGCGAGAAGTTGGAGAAATCGTTATAATGCGATTCTTGAGCTGATTAGCTCGGATGAGAAGTTTTAAAACAAGGGATTGCAGGTTTAACAAGTACCCGTATTAGGGGCGCCTGGCTGTCTTAAAAAAGGGGGCTTAAATGCCAAAAATGAAAACCAAAAGAGGCGCAGCTAAGCGTTTCAAGGTCGGTGGTACCGGTCGAATCAAGAGAACTCAGGCTAATCTGAGGCATATCCTCACGAAGAAGACGACGAAACGGAAGCGCCATTTGCGCGGTACTGTTTCCGTGGCTGCTGGTGATCAAGCAGCTATTCGCGCAATGCTTCCGTACGCTTAAAGGAGAGTCGAGATGCCAAGAGTTAAAAGAGGTGTAGTCGCCAAAGCGCGACACAAAAAAGTTTTAGATCAAGCGGAAGGCTTTCGCGGACGAAGAAATAATGTGTATCGCGTCGCGAAACAGGCTGTCATTAAAGCAGGCCAGTACGCGTATCGTGATAGACGTACGAAGAAACGAGAGTTTAGAGCGCTTTGGATAATACGTATCAATGCTGCCGCTCGTGCGTGCGGATTAACCTATAGCACTTTGATTAATGGGTTAAAGAAGGCATCAATTGAAGTGGATCGTAAGGTGCTTGCAGATGTGGCATACCATGATCCAGTTGCGTTTGAAAAGATAGCAGAACAAGCGCGTCACGGTCTAGTCTCCTAGGTGTTGAGTGGAGAATAAAGGAGGCTGAGTTGGCCTCCTTTATTGTTTATGAAAGTGCCCATGCAAGAATTAGAAAAAATAGTTACTGACGCAGAATATGCCTTTCAAGGAGTCAAGACTCTTCCTGAGCTTGATCAGGTGAAGGCGCGGTTTTTTGGTAAGCAAGGTGTGTTATCAGAACTCAGAAAAGGTTTAGCAAAAGTTTCTGTTGCAGAGCGTCCCATCCTTGGCGCTAAATTTAATTCACTTAAGACGGAAATAGAAAGTCTTTTAGAACGTCGAAAAAATGACCTCAAAACTCAAGCGCTGCAAGAACGTCTTGATAACGAAAAAATTGATGTCACGTTGCCTGGTCGTAAACAATCTTTAGGCGGATTACACCCAGTGACGCGTACGCTAAACCGCGTGGTAGACTTATTTTCAACGATGGGTTTCAGTGTGGCGAGTGGTCCTGAGATTGAAGATGACTATTATAATTTCACAGCATTGAATCAGCCTAAAGATCATCCAGCCCGTTCGATGCACGATACGTTTTATCTCGAGGGCGAGCAGCTCTTGCTGAGAACGCATACCTCGCCCATTCAGGTCCGTTACATGGAACAGCACGAGCCACCAATTCGTATCGTGGCACCAGGTCGGGTATATCGCGTTGATTCTGATGCAACGCATTCACCTATGTTCCATCAAATTGAAGGGTTGTGGATTGATAATCAAGCGACCTTTGCCGACCTAAAAGGTACCGTCCGAGAGTTCTTAAGGCAGTTTTTTGAAAACGAAAACTTAGAAGTGCGTTTCCGACCTTCCTATTTTCCATTTACTGAGCCTTCGGCAGAGATTGACATGACATTCAAGGATGGTTGGTTAGAGATAGGTGGTTGTGGCATGGTTCACCCGAAGGTGCTACGCAACTTAAATATTGACACTGAACGTTTCCAAGGCTTTGCTTTCGGTATGGGTCTAGATCGCCTTGCTATGTTGCGCTATGGGATTACAGACTTACGTCTTTTCTTCGAAAATGATTTGCGGTTTTTATCGCAGTTCTCCGAGTAATGTAGCGACAATCTGTTATGAAATTTTCAGAAAATTGGTTGCGATCCGTCTGTTCTACAACGTTCACTACTGATGAGCTATCAAATGCTTTGACTATGGCAGGTCTTGAAGTTGAGTCGGTTGAGCCGGTTGCAAAAAATTTAAAGGGCGTGGTGGTTGGGCGTATCACGCATATTAGGCCACATCCTAATGCGGATAAACTAAAAATATGTGACATCGATGTCGGGGAGTCTAAGCTATTACAAATTGTCTGCGGCGCTCCTAATGCCGCGGAGGGAATGAAAGTGCCAACGGCGTTGGTTAATGCGCAGTTGCCGAGTGGCCTAGTGATTAAACGTGCGAACTTCAAAGGTGAGTTATCGCTAGGGATGCTGTGTTCAGGACGCGAACTAGATATATCCGATGATGATGCTGGTTTGATGTCGCTTGCGACTGATCTGGCCGTTGGTACAGATATTCGAGATGTATTTGACTTAAATGACAATGTGTTTATGTTGAAGTTAACCGCGAATAGAGGTGATTGTTTATCTATTATGGGAATCGCGAGAGAGGTGCAAGCGATCAGTGGAGTTACTGTTCAATACCCAAAAGTAGAGGAGAAAAGTTCGATTGGGCACAAAGATCTTTCCATCACTATCGCGGATGAAAAAGCATGTCCGTTGTATTGTGGGTTAACCATACGCGGTATTAATTCTAGTGTTAAGACACCACCACACATTTTGCAAAAATTAGAGCGATCTGGTATTCGTGGGATTAGAGCGATCGTCGATTTGACAAATTATGTGATGCTTGAACTTGGCCAACCTATGCATGCGTTTGATCGAGATAAACTTAAAGGAAACATCTCAGTAAGGTATGGTCGAGTTGGTGAGGTATTAGGGTTGCTCAATGGTCAGCAA
Source organism: Pseudomonadota bacterium (assembly GCA_027624715.1). NCBI lineage: Bacteria > Pseudomonadati > Pseudomonadota > Pseudomonadota bacterium. The sequence continues at coordinate 29,041 of JAQBTV010000011.1, read as the reverse complement.
TTAGCGATTTCTGAAGATATGCAGATGATTTCAGATGATTCGGGTCCAGTAGCTCTGGCTGGAATTATGGGAGGAGAGCTTACGGCGGTAGACGATGAGACAACAAATATTTTTCTAGAAGCCGCTGTGTTCTCGATACAATCGGTAGCTGGGAAATGGCGTTCTCTTGGTTTTTCAACAGATGCACTTCATAGATTCGAGCGAGGAGTAGACCCGCAAGGGTCCAGACGCGCATTGTGGCGGCTGGCAAATCTAATTACTGAGATTTGTGGTGGTAGTGTTGAGTCCTTTACAGAGACAGGTTCCAGTTTTGTCGAGCGACGAGGGATAGTGTTCCGACCAGAGCGTGTGCACCGGTTGATTGGTATCGATGTGTCTGTTGAGAGAATGAGACAAATCCTAGAGCGTTTAGAAATGAGTGTATCCGCTGAGGGTGATGCCTTTTTAGTTGTGCCGCCTAGTTATCGGTTTGATATTGAACTAGAAGAAGATCTCATTGAAGAAATTGTTCGCATCGAAGGATTTAACAAACTTCCCAGTACGTTGCCCCGTTCTGAAGCAAATATGATACCCACTAGAGAATGGCCAGATTGGGATGAGCGCATCAAAAGAGTTTTGATTCAGCAAGGTTTCCAGGAGGTCATCACTTATAGCTTTGTGGATAAACTCCTTGAAAATGATTTCAGCGTGGTTAATGGAGTAATTCCCCTGGCTAATCCTATTGCAGAACAATACTCAGTTATGCGAACGAATCTTTTGGGGAGCCTCGCGTTAGTATTACAAAGAAATATAAGTCATCGTATCGAGCGAGTTCGAATTTTTGAAAGCAGTTTGTGTTTTGAACGAAGTGACTCTGGCGAGATCATTCAGTATAGGAAGGTAGCGGGTATGATCTCGGGCTCATCGCTTCCTGAACAGTGGGCTGAGACCAGCCGAACTGCGGATTTCTTTGATCTCAAGGGTGATCTTGAGAATATACTGAAAACCAGTCAATTAACCTTTGGGATTACTCGTCATAAGAGCTTTCATCCGGGAAAGGTAGCATCTATTGTAGTCAACGGAGAAGAGCTAGGTGTGCTGGGTGAATTGCACCCGGAGTTGAGTCAAAAGTATGACCTTGATGCCAATACGGTGGCATTCGAGTTGAATATTGATGCTTTGCCTGAATCGAGCGTGCCCCAATACAGGGCTTTTTCGAGAGTTCCAGCAGTGCGACGGGATGTAGCGTTTGAGGTTGCGGCTGATATGGAGGTTGAACAAATCATTTCTTGTATATTGACTGAAAATATTCGGCACCTCTCAGACGTGACTTTATTTGATATTTATTTAGGTAAGGGTATAGCTGAGCAGAATAAAAGTGTAGCTTTAGCTATAATGTTTCAGAATGAAGAAAAAACCCTTACAGATGAAGAGGTTGAGGAATCAGTGGCGCAAGTGTTTCAGTTAGTAGAATTGCGTTTCAACGCAACACGCAGAATATAAGGATCAATTAGATGACACTGACCAAAGCTGAATTATCAGATCTTATTTTTGAAAAATTAGGACTGAATAAGACTGAAGCTAAAGATTTTGTAGAAGTTTTTTTTGAGGAAATTAGAGCATGCCTAGAGAAGGGTGAAGATGTGAAGCTTTCTGGTTTTGGTAATTTTCAGTTGAGAGATAAAAGCCAGAGACCAGGACGAAATCCAAAAACTGGAGAGGCAATTCCAATTTCTGCGAGACGTGTTGTTACGTTTCATCCAAGTCAAAAATTCAAACAGCGTGTAGAAAAGAGTGGTCGCACAAACCAGAACGAGGGTTAAAAGTTTTAGGGTTTACTTTGGTTTATTCAATACCAGACAAGCGTTACTTCACTATCGGAGAGGTCAGTAGGCTCTGCGACGTTAAGCCACATGTGTTGCGCTACTGGGAGCAAGAGTTTCCGGAGTTACAATCTATTGATCGCCGGTCTAGACGTCGTTACTACCAAAAAAAAGAAGTTCTTCTCGTTCTCAGAATCAAGGAGTTACTTAGACAAGATGGATTCACAATTCATGGAGCGCGTTCAAAGTTAAACGCCGCTGTAACGAAGACACCCCTTCAAGACTCGGCCGCTTACTCTTCAGTAGAGCCAGTTGAATTGGAAGAGATTCTCTTGATTCTTCGCGGGAGCTCAGAGCCTGTCTGATATAATTTCACCTCTTTTTTATTAACCGTCGGGGCGTAGCGCAGCCTGGTAGCGTACCTGCATGGGGTGCAGGGGGTCGTGAGTTCGAATCTCACCGTCCCGACCATTGATATTAACCAAATTAGAGCTCGGTAAGGTGATCGTTTCCCATGATTAAAAAATATCAAAATCAATTTTCGCTGATATGAAAATACTCATCAGTAATGACGATGGGGTTTTCGCGCCAGGATTACAAGCTCTTATTCAAGTAATGATGGAAATTGGAGAGGTTGTAGTTGTTGCCCCCAATAAAGACTATAGCGGAGCGAGTAACTCATTAACTCTGGATAGACCGTTAGTTTTGCATCAACACGAATCTAATATCTATTCAGTGAATGGTACTCCAGCAGATTGTGTTCATTTGGCGATTACGGGTCTATTGGATGTCATTCCAGATATTGTAGTTTCTGGAATCAATAACGGTGCAAATTTAGCCGAGGATACGATTTATAGTGGAACGGTTGCTGCAGCGATGGAAGGGTTCATGCTTGGGTTGCCCGCTATTGCGGTATCACTTGCCAGTAAAAATGGTGAACATTTTCCGACAGCTGCAAAAGTTGCTCGGGACATTGTGTTGAGCTGTCTAGATATTGTGAAGCAATCTCCATTCTTACTGAATGTAAACGTTCCTGATATTAAGTCGGACAGTATTACGGGAATGCGAATCACCCGTTTGGGTCGCAGACACAAAGCAGAAGGTGTCGTTCAAACTAAAAATCCTCGTGGGCAAACTGTGTATTGGATCGGTGCTGCTGGATCAGCGAAAGATCGGAGCAGTGGGACTGATTTTGACGCGGTAGAGGGAGGTTTTGTTTCGATTACGCCGCTCCAAGTCGACTTAACCGACGTGTCTGTTGGTGCTCGATTTGATTTTCTTAGTCGTTAGCATCATCAACATATAGGTTTTTTTAAAGTCGTGAGTATCTCTGGAGAGCATAAGGTCGGGATAGGGATGACCTCTGATCGCACGAGGCGGCGGATGGTCGATCGCTTGCGAGACGAAGGTATCGCTGACGAGGTTGTTCTTCAGGCTCTAAGTGTGGTTCCTAGGCACGTATTTGTTGAGGAGGCTTTAGCAAGCCGTGCTTACGATGACGTGTCGCTCCCCATCGGATTTGGACAAACTATTTCGAGACCACTGACTGTGGCAAGGTCGTGTGAACTTGCTCGAGCTGGCTCACCATTAAAGCGTGTCCTTGAAATAGGTACCGGTTGCGGATACCAGGCTGCTGTTTTGTCACGAATAGCCAAAGAAGTGTATTCGATCGAAAGGATTGGTAAGCTACTCAGTGGTGCTAGGGTCCGACTGCGTTCATTGCGTTGTCACAATGTTCGTTTGAAGCATGCAGATGGTTCGGAGGCGCTAGATACTCTTTTCCCGTTAGATGCTATTGTTGTTGCTGCAGGAGCTGTATCGCTTCCGGAACACTTGATTGAACTCTTGGCGCTGGGAGGGCGGCTCATCATTCCTCTTGGCAAAACAAAACAATATTTGACCGAAGTGATTAAGCTCGAATCAGGATATGACGTTAAAAAACATGACGAAGTCAGCTTTGTCCCATTTCTCAGCGGGGTTGTTGAAAAGTAAGCTTAATGCGAAAGCTCTTGATAAGTAACTTTTAAATGACGATGGTTTGATTCGTAATTGGATTACCTTTGTGATCGAATGTCATTTCAGAGAATTCAATTTTTGAAGCATCTGGACTGATCAACAGTAAAGAGGTGGCTCGAGTCCCGTAGTAAGTTGAAGTGATGAACATGGGAGATAAGGTTCGCTCGCAATCTAAGGCAATACCTGTGTTGGGGAGAGCTTCATCGCCTGCCTTAGTGGCGTTTGACATCAAAGTCACAATCTCCTCGAATCGGATCATCTTATTATCATTGATTAAATTTGTGAATAATTTTTTTCCGTTCGTTACCTTTGGCCAATTGGTATCGAGTAGATGGTTGCTAAGGCCATAGACCCCAGATTTTTCAATTGACTGTGTGTGTGGCATCCCGGCTGTCTGTCTGTTGGTCACGTAGCTCATTGATGACACATCTCCTACGAGTAGATTAAAACCATTATAGGATGCAGCTGTTTTTTCTATTGACGAAACGTAGGATTTGACTGATTGTTTACTGGTTAAAAAATTTTTTGTTAGATTCCCTCGAGATTGGATGAGATTCGATGTAGTTTTTTGTTCCCGAAAATTTGTAACTATGGCCCAACGTCCCGATTCGGTGACACCCATCCAGGTACCTAATCGTTCTAAATCTAGACCTGCAACGATGTTTGGATAATCTCTCCAGCGATGTATTGAGGCGGAGGGGCGGTCATGATACTCATCTCGATTCGAGGCAATAATTAGGGAATATTGGGGGTGCATTTTCCACGCAAGCAAGACAAGACACATCGTTCAAAAAGCCTTTAATACTTCAATTTGACATAAATTCGACGACGTGAGGTGCTGTTCGTTAACGTATTCCGATTGGATAACTGCTAGCCCCTCGTATCCATGATTGTCGAAGCCTACGGGAGCTGTGTCACATACAAGACCCGACGTCGCGCCACTCGCGTTCAAAAGGGTCATTCCCGCATGGAGCGGTGTATCTGATTTAAATTGGTATAACTTTCGTTTTACAGAACCGAGGTATTTAGTGCGAGCAACAATCTCTTGTCCTGGATAACAACCTTTTGTGAAACTCACGCCATCTCCCTTGTCTAAATTGATCATCTGAGGCAGGAAGTGCTCTTTTGTGTCATTGTTTACATTGACGATTCCATTACGAATAGCCTCAAGTCGCCAAAGGTCTTCCCTACAGATTAAGTGTGTAGCGGTTAAGTGACCCCACAGAAGTCCTAATGAGTCAAATGGGCATACCAAAATAGCTTGTGTCGCATTTAGTGACATGATCTGAACACCTACGATGGTATCTATTTCAGTAATTGGCAGCAATCTCGATTTAGCGATCAACCCAATAGCTGCGTCGCCTTCATTGAGGGTAATTTTGACTTTTGCCCTTAGGATAAAACGAGACAGTCTTGATACGAACTCATCTACTAAATTATCGGGAAGCAGCAAATTGAAACTATCCGTATTTCTGAAGACATATGGAGTTGCTATTAAACGTCCTTTGGGGTTGCAGTAACCTGATCGGAGCAGTTTTTTATCTGTTAAATTCTTAATGTCGCTTGTTAGTTGCGAGTCTAAAAATGCAGTTGCGTCGCCGCCGCTGACGCTTACGACAGACATATTCACTAAAGGAGTGATCATTGGTCTGCTGTTTAAGGGATCTGTCGGTAAAACGCGATGTTCTTTAATTTGATCAGTTGTACGTGCTATCAGACTCGACCATCTTGATTGCTTATAATTCGATTTCTGTGACATCATAAATTTGTAGGTTGGCAGGTAGTGTTTAAAGCTGTTGCTTCCATGCCAGGGTAGTCAGTACTGAAGTGTAAACCCCGACTTTCTTTGCGTTTAAGTGCGCATCGTACAATCAGTTCCGATACAACAACGAGATTTCTCAGCTCTAAAACATCTCGGGTAACTCTAAAATTTGAATAGTAGTCTCTGATTTCTTCCTGCAGCAATTTCAGTCGGCGCTCCGCACGTTCGAGTCTTTTTGTTGTTCTCACGATACCCACATAGTTCCACATAAAACGTCTCAGTTCATCCCAATTATGAGCAATAATAACTTCTTCATCCGAATTTGTGACGCGACTTTCATCCCATTCTGCTACCGTTTCTAATGCGAGCTGTTCTTGAGCGAGTATGTGTTTTGTCGCTTGCTCTGAAAAAACCAAACACTCCAGAAGAGAATTACTTGCAAGACGGTTTGCGCCATGAAGTCCAGTATGGGCAGTCTCTCCTATGGCATAAAGTCCGTTAATATCGGTCAATCCATCTAAAGAGGTATTGATTCCACCGCAGGTATAGTGAGCGGCTGGTACGACGGGAATAGGCTCTTTGGACGCGTCTATACCAAGTTCTAAGCAGCGGTTAAAAATGTTTGGGAAGTGCTCTTTAATGAACGATAATCCTCTGTGTGAAATATCTAAATAAACACAATCGACACCATGTTTTTTCATCTCTGCATCGATACTCCTTGCGACAATATCACGTGGAGCCAACTCTGCTCGTTTGTCGTACCCAGGCATAAATCGGTGACCATTCGGTAGCAATAATAATCCACCTTCGCCGCGAATAGCTTCAGAGATCAAGAAGGATTTTGCCTCAGGGTGATACAGACAGGTTGGGTGAAATTGTATGAATTCCATGTTGGATACGCTGCAACCTGCACGCCATCCAATAGCAATACCATCTCCAGTCGATGTGTCTGGATTGGTTGTATACAAATAAGTTTTCCCCGCACCGCCCGTAGCTAGAATCACAGCAGGTGATTGAATCGCAACGACGACATCTTTATCAGCATCTAGCACGTAGATACCGCAGCACTGGTTTTTTGCGGAGACATAATCCCGTTTTGTGATCAGGTCGATACCTACGTGATTCTCTAAAATAGTGATATTGGGATGTGCGCGAACCCGCTCTTCGAGCGTTGCTTGGACTGCGTGCCCAGTCGCATCATCCGCGTGAATAATTCTCCGAAAACTATGTCCTCCCTCCATAGTTAGGTGGAGTCCTGAGGACGTATTTTCATCTTTCGTGAAATTCACGCCTTGATCAATGAGCCACTTAATCCCTTGAGCGCCCTTTTCAACAACGAATCGAGTGACATCAGTGTCACTCAGGTACGATCCCGCAACTAGGGTGTCTGTAACGTGCGATTCATGAGTGTCAAACACGTCGACAACCGCCGCAATACCACCTTGAGCCCAGTTGCTAGCTCCATCGAGCATGGTCCTTTTGGTCACGACAGCGACTCTCCGATGCGGTGCGAGCCTGAGTGCAGTAGCTAAGCCGGCTAATCCGCTACCTAAAATGACTATATCGAAACTGATCAATGGTTTAACTTATTTGATTAGATAAAGTTTAGCTAGGTTAACGCAATTCAATGGGTCAGAGCATTTTTTTTGCGATCGTTGGGGAACTCACGCTGCTGTTTGATGTTCCTATGCAAGTATATATAAATAGTAGGGGTAAAATCGTGGACATACCACTTGATGCTCACTTAGATCTCCTCGTAAATGCTAACAAGACACAGCAATCTGGTAAGCTCCAGGTTATGTCTGAGCGAGAGAAGGATAACAGCCTGGTTCTGCGGGTTCAACGTGGTGATAAAGTCGCGTTTGAGATGCTATTTACGAAGTATCAACGTAGAGTAAGTCGTTTAGTGACACGGTTTGTTCGTTCCGAATCGGAGGTTGAGGATGTCGTGCAAGAGTCGTTCATCAAGGCCTACCGAGCTTTGGCGAAATTTCGGGGTGACAGCGCGTTCTACACTTGGTTGTACAGAATAGCCATTAATACTGCTAAAAATCATCTTGTCGCAGCATCGAAACGACCTATATCGTTGAGCCAATTTGAAAAAAATGATGATGATGAATTAGACGAAGATCAATTCATCAGTGATAGTGCGACACCCGAGGCGGAACTCATAACGAAGCAAATCGGTGAGACTGTGAACAAAACAATGGACGAATTGCCGGCAGATCTGAGGGAGGCGATAATGTTGCGTGAAATCGAAGGTATGAGTTATGAGGATATTGCGGGCGTTATGGGATGTCCCATTGGTACCGTTCGATCTAGAATTTTCCGGGCTCGTGAGGCGATATCTCGAAAGATTAAGCCCATGTTAGATGTTGGAGAGGGTAAACGATGGTAGATGAAGAGCATATTTCAAGCCTCATGGATGGCGAACTGGAGGAACAACAGGAGGCTGTAACTTATCAAGCCCTCAAAAAATCTCCTCATTTTAGGGAAGTGTGGCGAGCTTACCATGTAATAGGCGACGTTATTCGCTCCGAAGGCCGGGCGGGTCTGTCAAAGAGTCGATTTCATGAGGTTTTGGATGCGGAGCCTACCATAGTGGCTCCATTATTAAGTAGGATTAAGAAGCCGGCTGAACATTCCTGGATGAAAATTGCCGCCTCTTTTGCGGCCGTAGCAGTTGTAGGCTGGTTGGGGATTTCAAACAACAGTCCGATTGACGTGCGAATTGCAAAGAGAGACGTCGCGTCGCAAGAGCAGCAGCTTGCCTTGGAAGAGGTGTACGACGAGGCGATTGCAGAATATTTGGCGGCACATAAACAATTCAATCCACGGGGCTTGAATTCTAGTGCGCTTGTTGACCAGACAGATGAGTAAACAAAGAAGCCTTAATCTTATGTTTAAATTGTTGTTGATCATGGTCTTAACTTATGTCACCACTAATTCGAGTACTCATGCGGAAGCGAAACCAGTCGAATTGAGTCGGCAAGATGCTTTGATTGCTTTGAAACAAGTCGCGTACGCTGGACGGACATTAGATTTCACGGGCGTATTTGTAATTCAAAAAGGAGATCACTTTGAGACTTGTCGTATTACTCATCATGGCAGCGGATCTAAAGAATTAGAGAAAATAGAGCGTCTAAATGGTGATGCGTTAGAGATAGCTAGAGTCGACGATAATATATTGGTGTACTTGCCGGGCAAGAAGTATGTAAAAAGTAAATTGGGCGTTGAAGATCGAAGTTTCCCCTCTTTAACCCCAAATCAACTGTCCATGATAGAGGAAAACTACGTTGTTTTTGTCGGTGCCGTTGACCGAGTTGCAGGTCGATTTGTGACGCGCCTCTCGCTATTACCTCGAGATGCATTACGGTACCGTCACGAACTTTGGATAGATCAAAATACCGGGCTGCAAATCAAAGCACAGATGTACACGGAACGTAATGAATTGGTAGAGCAGATCATGTTTACCGAGATCGCAATAGGAAGCCATGTGACAGAGGCAATGACGCGGTCAGCCTATGAAGAAGTCGCCCTGTCTTGGAGGTCGGATCGTGGCGCAAGAAAGCAACTTCGGGCTTCAACTACCGGTTCGTTATGGTCTGTGAGTAGGCCCCCTCAAGGGTTCAAGCAAGTTATGAAGGTGGAAAAAAAGCTAGGTCAGCGAGGTTCGAGGGTGCATTTAGTCTTCTCAGATGGATTTGTCACTGTCTCGGTTTTTATTGATTCTAGTGTGACCAGCAGGTTTAGTCCCGGATTTGCTAAAGAAGGATCTCTGAATATCTACCGGAGAGTCGTTAACGACGAATTCGTGACAGTTCTTGGTGATGTGCCGGCAAACACTTTGAAGCAGGTAGGAGACTCGCTGGTAAGGAATTAATTAAATTTGAATAGGTAATTAAGTAGTTAATAGATTTACTTAAGGAGAAAGTAACGTGAAGTTTGCATTCAAAATTGTTTTCGGATTTTTAACACTGCTATATATTTCAAAGGTTGCAGCCGTTGAATTACCAAGTTTTGCTGATTTAGTCGACGAGCAGGGCGTTAAAGTAGTAAACATCAGCACTAAAAGTACGATTGACCAACCGAATAATATTCCTGTCCCTGAGGACGATCCTTTTTACGATTTCTTCAGACGATTTGCACCACCTGAGGGCGGTCAAAAAGAGTCTCGCTCACTCGGCTCAGGCTTCATCATAAGTGACGATGGATACATATTAACGAATTCACACGTTGTTGCGGCGGCAGATGATATAACCGTTAAGTTAAATGATAAACGTGAATACGTGGCCAAGTTAATAGGTGTTGATAAGCGAACTGATGTTGCTGTGATCAAGATTGAGGCTTCTGATTTACCTTTTGTGAGTATCGGGGATCCCGCGAAGCTCCGTGTCGGTGATTGGGTTTTGGCTATTGGCTCTCCATTTGGTTTCGAGAGCACGGTTACTGCAGGTATTGTTAGTGCGAAAGGGCGTTCGTTACCACAGGAGAACTATGTTCCTTTTATTCAAACCGATGTTGCGATAAACCCTGGAAATTCGGGCGGTCCTTTATTCAACTTAGACGGTGAAGTGGTCGGCATTAATGCCCAAATCTATAGTCGAACGGGTGGTTTTATGGGACTCTCCTTTGCGATTCCGATTGATGTTGCTGTGGATGTTGCAAACCAGTTAAAAACAGACGGTCGGGTAAAGCGTGGTCGAATTGGTGTTGTGATCCAGGAAGTGACTGCAGAATTAGCTGACTCCTTTGGCCTTGATAAACCGCGTGGAGCTCTTGTCAGTCGGGTCGAAAAAAGCGGTGCTGCAAGTATGGCGGGGATACAAACCTCAGATATCATTCTCACTTTCGATGGAAGCAAAGTAGAGACCTCGAATGACTTACCGCGTATCGTTGGTCAAACTCGGCCAGGTAAACAGGTTGATGTTGAGGTGTGGCGAGAGAAAAGGTCTAAGACGCTCAGTCTGACAGTTGGGGAAATTCCAACCGATATCACGACGGGATCTCAAAAGGAAAAGAGTGAAAATGCATCTTTGAATGTGATTGAGGAATTAGGGTTGATGGTTTCTGATATTGATCCTCAACAACTCAAGCAGCTTGAGCTTAAAAGTGGGATCAAGATAGATCGGGTCGCTGGCGCAGGTGAGCAAGCAGGCTTACGGTCCGGAGATATTGTACTTGCCTTAAACAACGATGACGTGGAATCGGTATCTCAATTTAAATCATTAATGGAGCGATATAAGGACGCGAGGAGCTTGGCATTATTGATTCAAAGAGATGGCAGTTCACTGTATGTTCCAATTAGATTGAGGTCTAAGTAAACTGTGTCGCACCGTTAATACGTATCTAGAAAAGGGGGAATCCGGTAGAATTCCCCCTTTCTATTTTGGTAGGCACGATATTGTGCTTTCTTAATGCGGCATATCAGAAATTTTTCAATAATCGCTCATATTGATCACGGAAAATCCACGTTAGCTGACCGTTTCATTCAGACATGTGGTGGGCTCAGTGACCGTGAAATGGAGTCACAGGTGCTGGATTCCATGGACTTAGAGCGCGAGCGTGGGATTACAATTAAGGCCCAAACTGCCACGTTGAGCTTTAAGGCTGATGATGGCGAGATTTATCAACTTAATTTGATTGATACGCCAGGTCATGTGGATTTCTCATATGAGGTCTCCAGGTCATTATCGGCGTGTGAGGGTGCGTTGCTTGTCGTTGATGCGTCCCAAGGCGTAGAGGCTCAAACGGTAGCTAACTGTTATACCGCCATTGAACTTGGTGTGGATGTGATCCCAGTTCTTAATAAGATTGATCTTCCATCTGCTGATCCTGATCGCGTGATTGAAGAGATAGAAGATATTGTGGGAATACCTGCTGTCGGGGCCTTAACTGCGAGCGCAAAGACGGGACAGGGGATTTTAGACCTCTTAAATATGGTAGTTCGAGATGTTCCGCCGCCAAAAGGTGACCCCAATGCACCACTTAAGGCGCTTATTGTTGATTCTTGGTTTGACAATTATGTCGGTGTTGTGATGCTTATCAGATTGATTGATGGCGAGCTAAAAGCTAAAGATCAGATTTTGCTGATGTCAAATAAAACAACCCACCAATGTGAGCAAGTGGGACATTTCACACCACGATCAGTCGTTTGTGACAAGTTATCAGCAGGTGAGGTGGGTTTTGTGATCTCTGGAGTCAAGGAGCTCAAAGCGGCTAAGGTAGGTGACACGATCACCTTGGCTAGGAATCCTGCTAAAGAGGCGCTACCTGGATTTAAGGAAGTTAAGCCTCAGGTATTTGCCGGCTTATACCCAGTGGAGTCTAATGAATTTGACGCGCTAAGAGACGCGTTAGAGAAACTTCAGCTTAATGACTCTAGCTTACGTTTTGAAGCTGAAACGTCGCAAGCGCTGGGCTTCGGTTTCCGGTGCGGATTCCTAGGGTTACTCCACCTAGATATTGTGCAGGAGAGGCTTGAGCGAGAGTACGGTATGAACCTAATTACTACCGCGCCGACGGTGGTTTATCAGGTGCTTATGAAAGATGGCTCAGTCTCAGACATTGAAAACCCCTCAAAATTGCCCGACCTAAGTAAAGTAGATGAAATTCGAGAGCCGATTATTATGGCCAATATTTTACTTCCCCAAGATTACGTTGGGCCCGTCATGACGCTTTGTAATAATAAACGTGGCATACAGAAGAATATGCAGTACTTGGGGCGACAGGTGATGCTGTCTTATGAGCTTCCGCTTAATGAAGTCGTGTTTGATTTTTTCGATAAGCTTAAATCAGTATCTAGAGGATACGCATCGCTTGATTATGAGTTTAAAGAGTACCGGGCTGATGATCTATGTAAATTAGACATTTTAATTAACGGTGAGCGCGTAGATGCTCTTTCTTTAATTGTTCATCGGGCAAATTCTCTTCCCAGAGGTCGTGACTTGGCTTCACGCATGCGTGGACTGATACCGAGACAGATGTTTGATGTCGCGGTACAAGCATCTATTGGTTCTCAAATTATCGCGAGAGAGAATGTCAAGGCGCTCCGTAAAAACGTTCTGGCAAAGTGCTATGGCGGAGATGTTTCACGTAAGAAAAAATTGTTAGAAAAACAAAAAGCAGGTAAGCGCCGTATGAAGCAAGTTGGTTCCGTAGAAATCCCTCAAGAGGCGTTTCTTGCTATTTTACAGGTGGATTGAAGTTAAAAGACGACAAGGAATTTAAATGAAATTTGCAATCTTGATGCTCTCATTGCTGTTGATCACTGGCTTAGTCGTACTTATCGACCGCTTATGGTTAGTAAAGAAAAGAGAAGGCGCTAGACATCCATGGTGGGTTGAATATTCTAAGAGTTTTTTCCCGGTTATTCTCGCAGTTTTTTTTCTCAGGTCATTTTTACTAGAGCCTTTTAAAATTCCTTCTGGTTCGATGATTCCGACATTACTCGTTGGAGATTACATTTTGGTTACGAAATCTAGTTACGGCATCAGAGTGCCTGTTCTCAATACGAAGCTGATCCCTACTGGGGATGTCGAGCGTGGGGATATTGTGGTGTTTCGTTATCCACGAGATAAAACATTGGACTACATTAAGCGTGTCGTAGGGTTGCCGGGCGATCGGTTAGAGTACAGGGATAAGCGACTCACAATTAATGGTGAAGCAGTAGAAACAACACGTATGGAAGACTACCAGTATTCTGATAAAAGCTCTTACATGTCCGCATGGCAATTCAAAGAAAAATTTGGGGATAAAGAGCATTCGATATTGGTGGCGCCTGAAGAGCCAAGTGTGCGTTTAATAGGGGTGAGGCAATTTAGCGGACGAGATAAATGTGTATTTAGTGATACTGGTTTTATATGCACAATACCTGACGGTCACTACTTTATGATGGGGGACAATCGAGATTCAAGTTCAGATAGTCGCTATTGGGGATTTGTGCCGGACGAATATATTATCGGCCGAGCTTTTATGGTTATTTGGAATGCTGGGGAGTTTCCCAGATCATTTACGTGGTTAAAATAACCCAGTAATTTTATAGATGTTCGCAAAGGGCATAGATGCATGAGCTAGAGGTCAGGATCAAGTATGAATTCAGAAACCCAAGTCTTTTGGAAGAGGCGTTAACACACAGGTCCTTCGGCTCATTAAACAATGAGCGGTTAGAGTTTTTGGGCGATGCAGTGCTTAATCTTGTTATTGGACGATTTTTGTATGAGCGTTATTTGAGGTTACCCGAAGGGGAGTTGACTCGGATTAGGTCTGTTCTCGTTAATCAGGAAGGACTTACGCATATCTCAAGAGACCTTGAGCTCGGGCAGTTTTTAAAGTTGGGGGCTGGTGAATTAAAAACCGGCGGTACCGAGAGGCTCTCGATTCTATCTGACGCGGTTGAGGCTTTATTCGGTGCTGTTTATCTAGACTCAGGGTTTGAGGCGGTTGAGCGTGTTATCACGGAACTGTATTCCGTCTATTTAAATAATATTGACCCTAGTTTGCTCAGTAAGGATCCAAAGACAAAATTACAGGAGTATTTGCAGGCAAGACGTGCAGCCTTACCTGAATACCGGGTTCTAAATATCCTTGGTGAGGCACACGATCAAGAATTCGTTGTTGAGTGTCAAATTTCGTCTATGAGCGTGACCACCACGGGTGGCGGTCGCAGTAGACGATCGGCGGAGCAAGAAGCAGCTAGGTTGGCTTATGACTTAATTACACATAATCCTATTGGAGATAGTCTGTGAGTGAGATTTTAGTGCCCGATGAAGAGCGACAGAGCTCACTTTTATTGATTGGATCTGCAGCGGTGATTGGAGTTCCAAATGCTGGAAAATCTAGTTTGTTAAATGCATTACTGGGAATGAAACTCAGTATTGTGTCTAGTAAGGCGCAGACAACACGCCATAAAATTCTTGGCGTTTATTCCGATGAAAAATCACAGATCCGATTTCTAGATACACCTGGATTTCAATTGACATACAAATCAATGCTCAATAGAGCTATGAATCGATCAGTATCCAGCAGTCTTGCTGAGGTTGATGTGGTGATCTTAGTTTTAGAGGTGGGATTGATTCAGAAGGATGATCTGAAACTGATTGAGATGTTCCCTAAAACTGTTCCAGTAATATGCGTGATCAGTAAGATTGACCAACTGTCGTCGCCAAATGAGTTGTTGCCATTTATCGATATTGTAAAGACGCTCTACGCATTTGCCGATATTATCCCTACGAGCTCGCACCGTGGTATTGGATTGGATATTTTAATTGATGCTATTCAATCAAAATTGTCTATAGGTCAGCCTATATATGAAGAGGACACCTTAACCGATAGACCAGAGAGATTTTTTGCTGCTGAAATTATTCGTGAAAAGTTATTCCATTTAATGGGGGATGAAATTCCATACGGAGTTGCAATCGAAATTGAAGAATTTAAAATGAGCAAAGGGCTTCGATGTATTAATGCGACAATTGTTGTTGCTAAGGCTGCGCATAAAGGAATGATCATCGGGGCTCAAGGTGGTAAATTGAAAACTATTGGAACAAAAGCTCGTGTTGAGATGGAGCATTTTTTTAATGGTAAGGTTTTTTTGAAATTGTGGGTAAAAGTAAAAAAAGGTTGGGTTGATGACTCTCAATCTGTTAAATATTTTGGTTATGAATGAAGTTTGATGTCAGATCAATCTCGAACGACTGAACAGGAAGGATTTGTTCTGCACTCGTATTCATATCGAGAGACTAGTCTAATCGTCGAGTTGTTCACTAAACAACATGGTCGAATTGGTGTCGTAGCAAAGGGGGCTAGGCGTCCCAACTCTCTCTTGCGCATTGCGCTTCAATCGTTCCAACCACTTTATGTGTCATGGGGTGGCCGAGCAGAGTTGAAGACTTTATATGGTGCTGAACTGCGTTTTGGGCTGCCTCGCTTGAAGGGTACAGCCTTGATGAGCGGTTTTTATATTAACGAGTTGATCTTAAAACTACTCTTACGAGATGATCCCCACGAACGTTTATTCGAAGTTTATGAAAACACGATTCAAGCTCTTAGTGAAAAAAAATCAGAGGTAGAGAAAATTCTACGTCGGTTTGAGCGCGTGTTATTAGCTGAACTGGGGTACGGGCTAACCTTGACGCACGATGTCAAAACACAAAAAGAGGTCAAGGAAGATGAGGTTTATACTTATATAATGGGTTTCGGGCCAGCTCGCATTAACCCTGATACAAAGACTGACCTACGATTATCGGGTAGAGCGCTGATAGATATTGCTAATGATAATTTAGATGATCCAGCCACGTTATCGCAGTATAAATTACTGATGCGTTCATTGATGAGTCACCATTTGGGTAATAAGTCTTTGTATACGAGACGATTACTCATCGATCTACAGTCAAATTAGCTGCTTTGGTTATGACAAAGTTAAGTGTAAACGTTAATAAAATCGCCTTATTGCGAAATGCTCGGATGCTTGAACGTCCAGATATCACACGTCTTGCTTATCTGGCCCTCAAATCGGGAGCTTCTGGAATTACTATTCATCCAAGACCGGACGAGCGGCATATTCGTCGTTATGATGTTGAACCGTTGTCACTTGTGGTGGGCCAGTTTCAAGGGGCGGAATTCAATATTGAGGGAAATCCCTTTCATCAGCTCATGGATGTTGTGCGCGCGGTCTCACCAGATCAAGCTACGCTGGTTCCAGATGATGTTTCTGCTGTTACGTCTGACCATGGTTGGGATCTCAGATCAGATGGAGGGCGCCTAGAGCCGATTATTAAAGAGTTGAAGGACTTAGGCATAAGGGTGAGTTTATTTATGGATCCATCGCCTGAGCAGATGGTATTGGCCAAAGCGCTTGGTGCTGATCGAGTAGAGCTTTATACCAAAAGTTTTGCTGATGCTTTTAACTCTAAAGATAGGGTTAGGGTCGCCAGTATGTTTAGGGAATCTGCTCTTCGAGCGACTGAGCTTGGTCTTGAAGTTAATGCAGGGCATGACCTAAATCTTGATAATTTATCGTATTTCTTAGCTGAGGTTCCTTTCGTGCAAGAAGTGTCTATTGGCCATGCGTTAACAGCTGATGCATTGGAATATGGAATGGAAAATGTTGTGCAGCGATATTTGGTTGAAATTAAAAAGTCTTATATCTAAATGATTTTTGGAATTGGATTAGATCTTTTGGATATGACGCGAGTCGAGAGGATTTACGATAAATACGGTGATCGATTTGTTAATCATGTGCTTACTGCTGAGGAGAAACTGCAGTTTCGAATTACAAGTCGAAAAATTCACTTTCTCGCTACGCGATTCTCTGGGAAGGAAGCTATCGCCAAGGCTTTGGGTATTGGGTTGAGAGAACCAGTAACTTTGCGTTCGATTAGCATCATCAGTAATGAAATTGGAAAGCCAGATTTATTTTTTGATTTTAAGTTGAAGCAATACTTGAATGAAAAACGTATCGGGCCTATCTTTGTGAGCTTTAGTCATGAGGGGAGCCTGCTGAGCGCCTACGCTTTAGCTGAGTCGTTAGGATAAGTATGACGGGTCGAGTGATCTTAGATGTTGCCGGATTCGAATTAATTGATGTGGATCGTGAACGATTAGCTCATGCTAGATGCGCTGGAGTCATATTGTTTGCGCGTAACTTCAAAAATAAATTGCAGTTACAACAACTCGTTCATGACATAAAAGCGATAAAAGAGGATCCATTGCTTGTTTGTGTTGATCAAGAAGGTGGTCGGGTTCAGCGTTTCCAAAAAGAATTCACGAGAATACCCCCAATGGAGATGCTTGGCCGTTTATGGGATCAAGATCAAAAACATGCTTGTACAATCGCACGTCACGTCGGGATCATTCTCGGTTCGGAGCTAAAACATATCGGTATTGATTTGAATTTTGCTCCAGTACTCGACATCAATCGAAAAAACAATTCAGTTATTGGTGATCGAGCTTTTCATGAAGACACGAAGGCGATATCTGCGCTCGGACTTGAATTGGTCCAGGGTTTGAGGCTTTCTGGTGTCGGTTCAGTGGGTAAGCATTTCCCAGGTCATGGGGGTGTTTCGGAGGATACTCATCAGGACGAGGCTATAGACACTAGGGATTTATCAGAGATGTTTAATGAAGATATTCAACCTTTCGATGCGTTGATTCCTCACCTCACTGGAATTATGCCTGCTCACGTTACGTTTCCGAGCGTTGATGATCTTCCAGCATGTTTTTCTATCAAGTGGTTACGAGAAATTCTTAGGATTGATCTTGGTTTTGAGGGTTTGGTGTTCAGTGATGATTTATCTATGAGGGCAGCTGCATTAATGGGTGATGTGACCTTACGATCCTTTAAAGCTTTTGAGGCTGGATGTGACTTGGTCCTCGTGTGTAATGATCCAGAGGCTGCTGACGCAGCACTCGAAGCTTCGGTGAAGGCAAAGTTCTCAGACGATCAAGATATTGCTAAAAAAATACGTGGAATCATCACAATGCCTATTAGCGTTGCGATTGATTCTGAAGCGTACAAAATTTCATCCAATGAACTTGGTCGAATACTAACTACAATTAGTGATTAGTTAGATCGCTCCATATACTCACCGGTATCTGTGTTGACCTTAATTTTTTCCCCAGTTTCAACAAACTGGGGGACAGCGACTGTGATACCCGTTTCCATTTTAGCTGGTTTATAAGATCCTGTAGCTGTGGCACCTTTAATGCCAGGTTCAGTATCACTAATAGTCAAGACTACTGATGTTGGCAATTCAATCCCGATCGGTCGATCACTATACATATTCACTCTAACGTCGCCGTTTGGTAACAAATAGCCTGCTTGGCCTTCTAAGAAATCAGAAGGTAAATTGAGCTGTTCGTAGCTCTCCTGATCCATGAAGACATAATTATCGCCGTCTTGATAGAGGTATTGCATCTCACGAGTCTCCACGAATGCACGCTCTATCTTTTCATCGGTTCGAATACGTTCATTCCTTTTGGTGCCGCCTTCAACATCTTTAAGCTCGAGTTGCATGAAAGCTCCGCCGCGACCACCAACGTGAACATGGTACGATTTCACAACTCGCCAAACTCGTTTGTCGAGCTCAATTAAATTTCCTACTCGAACTTCGGTTGCAAGGACTTTTGCCACGGTACCCTCGCTCAAATTAAATATGAAAGGTAAGATTCTACATCATATCAATGATGTAACCGGTCGTAAAACGCTAATGCCCATTAAAAAAAAATCGTTTAGTTTAGGGTGTCGTAAGTGCCCACGGCTTGTGAGTTTTTTGAATCAAGTGAGGGGTGATTGTCCCGACTATTTCGCACTCCCAGTCCCGTCATTTGGTGATCCGAATGCTCGTTTGCTGATCGTGGGTCTTGCGCCCGGAATGCATGGCTCAAATCGAACGGGACGTCCTTTTACCGGAGATCATGCAGGTGTGCTTTTGTATCAAACGATTTATGACTCAGGGTTCTCGACCCGTTCTGTATCTGAATCCAAATCGGATGACCTTGAGCTTAAAGATTGTCGTATAACGAATGCTGTACGGTGTTTGCCGCCCCAAAATAAGCCAATTGGGTCTGAGGTAAATAATTGTAATACCTTTCTTCTGGAAGAATTAGAGCAGGTCCCAAAAGGAGGGATCATCATAGCGCTGGGTTCAGTTGCGCATTCTGCAGTATTGAAGGCATTAAACCTCAAGAAATCTTTGTATCCGTTCGGTCATGAATCGATTCATGACCTTAATTTTAATCTGCGTATGATTGATAGTTATCATTGCTCCAGGTACAACACCCAAACTCGGCGGTTAACGCACGAGATGTTCAGAAGTGTTTTTTTGAAGGCGAGAGAGTTACTCGATCGAAAATGATAAGAGCGGATAGTGAATCAAATTTTAGTGGATTGTTAGAGGCCAAACGTCTTCCAGATCTGCCGGGTGTCTACCGTATGATCGGTCAAAACGATTGCGTTTTATATATCGGTAAAGCGGTGAATCTGAAAAAAAGAGTGATGTCTTACTTTCGAAAAGAAGGAGGTCTGTCACCTAGAATTCAGTTAATGGTGAAACAAATTATTCGCATTGAGTCGACAGTAACACGGTCAGAGTCTGAAGCCTTGTTGCTAGAACACAGTTTAATTAATTCGCAAAAGCCAAAATACAATATTATCTTCAGAGACGATAAATCGTATCCCTACATTTTGTTGACCAAGCATGCATACCCTAAACTTAGTTCGTATAGAGGGTCTACGGTTAGCAGGGATCGGTTTTTCGGGCCATTCACAAATACCTATGCTGTGAGAGAAAGTATCCATCTATTACAAAAGGTATTTCGATTGCGTACTTGTGAAGATAGTGTATTTTCGAATCGGTCGAGACCGTGTTTGCTCTATCAAATTCAGCGCTGTTCGGGACCGTGCGTTAAGCAAATATCAGAAGATGATTATCAAAGCGATGTGACGAATGCATCGATGTTTCTTCAAGGTAAAGAAAATGAGGTCATTCAGTCCCTAGAGAATCAAATGCTTCATTTCTCAGAGAGCATGCAGTTTGAGCGCGCTGCAGTACATCGTGATCGGATACGCGCACTCACTAAGGTTCGAGAAACTCAATTTGTAACTGGTAGTGGGAACAGAAATGTTGATATCGTTACAGTGGCAAGTATCGATGGATTAGTTGGCATCAACTTAACAGTGATACGTGGCGGATCACACCGTGGCGACAAGGTGTTTTACCCAAAAAACGCCTCCGAGCAAGATGAGATTGATTCGCTAGAAGCATTTCTCACGCATCATTATCAAGTGGGTGATGTTCCTGACGAGATCGTTCTCAACAAGAAGATTGATAAAGATGTTTTTATCAAGCATTTTGAGCAGTCTTTTAAGCGGAAAGTTCGTATTAATGACAATCCTATATCGGAACGTCGAATGTGGTTAAAAATGTCAGAAAGAAATGTTGAATTATCGATTCAGCAACAATTGCGAACAAAAGAGACTCAAATGGATCGCCTGGGTGCGCTTCAGAGCGCGTTAGGTTTAGATGGGAGCTTGAATCGGATCGAGTGTTTTGATATCAGCCATACCATGGGAGAAGCGACAGTAGCCTCGTGTGTTGTTTACGATCAAGGAGAAATGCAATTTGGAGAGTACAGACGATTTAATATTGATGACATTACGCCGGGTGATGACTACGCGGCTATGAATCAGGTTGTATCTCGTCGGTATCAACGCGTTATTGCTGGAGAAGGAAAGCTTCCAGATCTCATATTGATTGACGGGGGTAAGGGGCAATTATCTTCATCATTGAGTGCTCTTAGTGAATTAGGCTTGAATGACCTTGTAGTGGTCGGTGTTGGTAAAGGTGTAGAGCGAAAAGCAGGGCAAGAGACACTGATCAATGCCCGAACGGGGGAGGTGATACAACTTCACACGCATGATTCCGGTCTTCATTTGATACAGCAGATTCGTGATGAGTCCCATCGATTCGCTATTCAAGGTCATCGAAAAAGGCGTGATAAGAAGCGAACCCAATCTCGCCTTGAGGATATTGAGGGTATTGGTGCCAAACGCAGACAGAGGCTTCTTTCCCAGTTTGGAGGTGTTAAGGAGGTCGCTGCAGCTAGCATTGAGGAGATTGCTAAGGTTGACGGTATCAGCAAGAAACTTGCGGAACACATCTATCGGCAGTTACATTAACAACTACATGCGCGCATCGTTACCAAATTTATTAACATGGGCACGGATCTTTCTGATTCCGATGCTTATTTGCGTGTTCTATATACCCGATTTGGTGTTGTCTTCGCCAGTCAAGAATTTAACGGCTGCATTTATCTTTACGCTTGCTGCAATCACGGATTGGCTGGATGGCTTTCTAGCGCGAAAATTTAATCAGACAACACGGTTTGGTGCTTTTCTTGATCCTGTCGCAGATAAGTTGATGGTCACGACTGCACTAGTGATTCTGGTGTGGTTAGATCGTGTCGGCATTTTTGTCGCCGCAATTATTATAGGTCGGGAGCTTGCCATCTCAGCGCTTCGTGAGTGGATGGCGCTCATTGGAGAAAGTCGTGGAGTTGCGGTCTCCTTTATCGGAAAACTTAAGACGGCTGCTCAAATGGTAGCGATTATCCTTCTGTTTTTGTATGAGCCAATATACTTTATTCAGACCTATGAGCTAGGCACTGTGTTGGTTTATGTTGCGGTGGTGCTCACCGTTTGGTCAATGTTTTACTACATACAAAGAGCATCATCGATCCTTGCTGCAAATTCTGAATAAGCTGGTATAAGCCATTGGTTAAACTATTAATTTATGTTTTTTTAATTTGAACTTTATAGAGAAAAAAAATCCTCGGTAGATCAATTACTTGTGTCAGTAATTTGCATTAAACGTCAAATGGTCCTAAAATCATCGCCTCTTATTAAAGCGGGAATAGCTCAGTTGGTAGAGCGCAACCTTGCCAAGGTTGAGGTCGCGAGTTCGAGCCTCGTTTCCCGCTCCAAGACCCAATCGGGAAAATGGATATGATTGTGGCCCTAGTGCCACGGATACCGTTTTCCCTTTTTGGTTTTAACGCCTCATAATGAGCGTATTCAATAAGAGTTTGTTGGTACGCTACTGAGAACATAGGCGGGATGGCAGAGTGGTTATGCAGCGGCCTGCAAAGCCGTGGACGCCGGTTCGATTCCGACTCCCGCCTCCATTTCAGCGTGATGGCGTTTTGTAGTAGTGGTGCGCCCGGGTGGCGAAATTGGTAGACGCACGGGACTTAAAATCCCGGGCCCCTAAAAGGCGTGCCGGTTCGATTCCGGCCCTGGGCACCAGCTAACATACTTTCACAGTCCAATCCTAGTTATTTGACATTCAAGCGTTACAGGATCATATTTCATTGAGTAGTCATCTCGGTCAGGGAAATCGTGACGATGTGTAACGTAAATTTATTTTATTTTGAAGCGAGGGAAATATGAGGAAAATTAAAGTAATTTTGCCATTTGTCTTGGCCGTAGCTTCTATGGCTGTTCAAGCGGATACAACAGATGTAAAGACTCAATCGATTGTTGAGGTAAACAAGCAGGGGGATCATTGTGTTGATGACCCGAACTGTATGAATCGCTACCATTATGCGATTCCAGCAATTGCGTACGCGAAGCCTGGTCAGTTAATCAGGTACGAGACTAGAGATGCGTTGGACTCTGATTTAACGATAAATTCTGAACCAAAGGATGTTTTGGCTATTGATTTGAATTTGGTGCATCCGATTACGGGACCCGTCTATATTGAAGGTGCGAAGAGGGGTGATGTTCTTGCCGTTACCTTAATTGATATTGAGCCTGATGAGTATGGATACACAACTATTGTCCCGGGATTCGGATTTTTGAGGGACATGTATAAAGAACCATTCGTTGCAAACTGGAAAATAAATCGCATGGAAGCAGTATCAGACCAACTGCCTGGGGTCCGAATACCAATGAATGGATTTATGGGCACCGTCGGTACCTTACCTGGAGAGCCTGAAGTTGCAGCCTGGCTGGCCCGTGAGAATGCTTTGGGCGCCGCTGGAGGAATTGCCTTACCACCTCAACCCACTGGTGCTAGACCTGCTGCTGTGTGTGGTCCAGAGGGTACACACAGTACTGAGTGTTTGCGAACGATTCCACCCCGAGAGAACGGGGGCAATATGGACATCAAGCAAATGGTTGTCGGAACAACCCTGCTACTACCATGCTACGTCGATGGATGCGGCTTGTTTGTAGGGGATGTTCATTATGCTCAAGGTGACGGTGAAGTTGCTGGAACCGCTATTGAGATCGGTGCTGAGGTAACCGTTAGAACTGAGATTAGAAAAGGTATGGCATCGATAATGAAGTCTGGGCCACATTTCGAAGGAGGATCTCAAATAAAAGCGTTAGAACCAGATAAGTTTTACGCAACGATTGGTTATCCCATTAAGGAAGCCGGCGTCGAGTTGCCTTACACTAGTTATCTTGATTCCAAAAAATTAACTCCTTTATCGAATTTATCAGAGGATTTGACCGCTGCGGCGCGTGCTTCTTTAGTTGAAATGATCAATTGGTTAGTCACTCAAAAAGGATTTACGAGGGAGCAGGCGTACGTGATCACGAGTGTTGCCTGTGACCTCAGAATTGGTAACTTAGTCGATCTTCCGAACTATGCCGTATCAACTATTTGTCCACTAGAGATTTTTGATTAAACTTAACAATTTTATTATGATGTGATTAATAGGGTGGTTTGATTCCACCCTATTTTTTATTGGTTTGAAGATGAATAAAAGAAAATTTTTAATATCGCTAATCTTGTGCCCATTTCTTGTTTTTGGACAGAAGTCTGTTGCGCACACGCCATATCGTCAGTGGAAAGTGATGCGTCAACGCTATCTTTTGATACATTCCTACAGAACGGATCTTAAAACTGATTCATTAGCTGATCGAATAGCCGATTCGCTTGCGACAACGCTACCTGATGCTCGGGCTCGAGTCGCTAGAGCAAGAGATGCTCAAAGGGTCGGCAGTTTGATTACAACAGGTCAAGCGATGCTTGCCGTGATGAGTGTTACAGATGCGATTAATTTATATCGTGGTATGTCGCAATTCAAAGGTTTTAATCCAGGAATGATAAGGACTTTATTGCAAAACGAGGGGTTCTTTTTGATTGCATCTGCTGCGTTTCCGATAGAGCACGCTTGGCTCGTAACCTCTGCATTAATGCACGACAATGTGGGTGACGGTGATGCTTTTGGTCTTGCTGACATTTCCGCCAATGCGCCAATTCCTATGCATCCAGGAGCGCGTGCCTATGCTAATGGGGAGACATTTAAATCAGTTCAATCAGATTGATAGGATGTAGTTGAAGAACATATTTGCGATAATTAATGTCTGTATTTTTCTTGTTGGTTGTGGTGTGGATCAGAGCCATAAGTAAGGTCGTTACTAAGCCAAATCTAAATGTAATCATACTGGGCACCACTACTTCTAGATGAGTCTATAATCTTCTACTATAGATCGATTCGCCGCGATTCCATGTGTAAATAAAAAAAATAATGGATGATTACCTAAAACGATGGAATTAATTCGATCTTCTCAAAATAAATCGATACAACGTGTCCAAAGGTTGATTAAATCTCGATCGGCTCGGCGTGATGCAGGATTTTTAGTGTTGGATGGAATTCATTTGGTTGAGGAATGTGTCCGATACAATTATCTAGAGAAGCTTCAAGTTTTTGTTGAAGACCCTATCACAAGCAAAGAAATAAGTTTGCTTATTCAAGAGGCTTCGGAGGAGGTTACAATAACTCTAGTTGAATCCCACATCTTTAAAAAGTTATCAACGACAAAGTCTTCGCAAGGCATTGTTGCGATAGGTCGATTGAAACAAAAGTCACTTTCAATTAAAGAGGTGAAGTTTGCGCTAGCAATAGATGGTATTCAAGATCCAGGTAATCTAGGTTCTATTTTGCGTTCCGCTGCTGCTTTCTCGGTAGATACCGTTTATTTGTCTGCAGGTACGGTTGATGCGTATTCACCCAAATCTTTACGCGGAGGAATGGGTGCTCAATTTCGTCTCGCTATTATTGAGGATTCAGACCTAAGTTCGGTCATTAGTGAATTTCCTGGACGATCTATTGGAAGCTCCTCCTTAAGGGGAGAGGCTATTGAGCGTATTAATTTTTCTGGCCCATTGCTCTTGCTTATAGGCAGTGAAGGGACTGGCTTAAGCGATATATTGTTAGATAAGGTGGACGACATTGTATCTATCCCTTTAGCGAATAATGTTGAATCACTGAACGTTGGCAGCGCGGCCGCGATACTGTGCTTTTACAAAGCCAATCTAATTAAATAGTCGATATATTTATTGATTTTGTGTCTTGTATTGGGGAGGTATTAATTAGAGGGAACCTCTAGGCGATGCGGCTCAAGCAGACATGATTCGCTTGCTTGAGGGGCAGATGATCGATCTTCAGATTCTGGAAGCCAGAAAATTACTAGAGCATAGTTTGCCCTAAGGGGATATCCTAGGTGGAGCGCGTTAGTTTTTGTGGTAACTGCTGAACACCGTATGCCCTTCACCAACAATCAGTAACACATCGAAAGGGTCTTGACGGCCTTGGTACTCGGGCGCATCCATACCAGGAGCGCCCACAGGCATCCCTGGAACCGACAAGCCGAGTGCTTTTGGTTTGAGTGCAAGAAGTTTTCGGATGTCATCAGCGGGTACGTGCCCCTCAATGACATAACCCTCGACAATTGCGGTATGACATGAGCCATATTTTTGTGGCATACCCACTTGCGATCGAATACGATTGTTACCCGTATCATAATGATCCACCTTGAATCCATTAGCTTTAAGGTGCGTTATCCAATCTTTGCAACATCCACATGAGGGGCTCTTCCACACTTCAATGCGTGTTTCATCTTTTGCTGAGGCCACTCCTGATGAAAATTGTAGTAAACATAGGGCAAAAAATCGCAAAACATCTCTTCTTAACATTCTTACTTTTCCTTTAATTATTTAAATAGTAACTATTCTTTCGTTGATGCAAAAGCCTGTAATGCTAATGATCTTGAGTTCGATAAACTAATGATCGGCTTAGGATAAGTGATGCCAAGAGTCACTTCCGCTAAGCTTAAGATGTCTGACGGAGCTTCCCATGGATTACACAAGTATTTATTGGGTAACTTCGCTATTTCTGGAAGGTATTGGCGGATATATGCCCCGCTGGGATCAAATTTTTGGCCTTGTGTGACAGGGTTAAATATTCGAAAGTAGGGCGCCGCATCAGCCCCGCAGCCTGCAATCCACTGCCAGCTCGCACTGTTGTTTGCTAAATCAGCATCAAATAGGCAGTCCCAAAACCACCTCTCGCCATGTCGCCAATCCAATAGGAGGTTTTTGACGAGGAAGGAGCCAACTACCATCCGAACTCTATTGTGCATTGTCCCAGTTGCCCACAACTGACGCATCCCAGCATCAACAAATGGAATGCCAGTTTGGCCTCGTTGCCAAGCAGTCAAATGATTCGTATCTGTACTCCATGGAAATTTATCAAATTTTTTCTGCAAGTTTATTGTTGAAAGATCTGGATTGTGAAACAGTAAATTATAGGAAAACTCCCGCCACCCTAGCTCACTGCAAAAATGGTCGATGTTCTCGTTCATAGGCAGATCACGAACGCCATACCATGCTTGATTTGGTGATATCTCCCCAAAATGAAGGTGTGGAGAAAGAGATGAAACATGAGTCTCAGCTGGAAAGTTTCGACCATCTTTATAGTTCTTGATTCCTGTAGCTATAAATGTTGTGAGACGTTTTCGCGCGCCGTTTTCGCCAATCTCCCAATGCTCTAATAGGGATTCGTGCCATGGGATTGATGGCATGAGGTTGATTGTGTCAACGGAAGTTGGTTCTTGATGCTCTATAAAGCTAATTTTTAAGGGTTTAGCCAAAGGTTTTCTTGGCTCTGCTGCATTGAGGCATCCTGTTCGAAAAAAAGGAGTGAACACACGGTAGGGAGTTTTATCAGTCTTATGAATATCCCACGGCTCCCAAAGCAGCGATCCGTTATGCGAGTTAACCATGACTCCCAAATCTTTCAGTGATGTCTTGAGGCGCGTGTCTCTCTTGATTGCCCAAGGCTCGTACTGGCGATTCCAAGAGACGTGCGTAATTTGATATCGAGCAATTAATTTGGGTATCAGTTCTATTGGGTCACCACAAAATACTGCTAATTGACCCTTGAGGCTCTTATTCAGGGACTGAAGAGAGTGATGTAGCCAAACACGGCTCGCCGAACCTGGCTTTAAGTCTCCAGAATGAGTCTCATCGTGCACGAAAATAGGCAAGATCGTACCAGTAAGAACCGCAGCACTGAGCGCAGGGTTATCGGACAGTCTCAGGTCATTCCTGAACCAAACGATAGATCTATTTGCGGTCATCTAATTTATGATGCGACTCAGTTGGGTCATTAGGGAATGATCAAATATAATACAGTAATGAGTGCCCTAGGGCGTGTTTAGATGCTCTATGAAAAAATGAACTACTACGCAAATACCCCAGGAGGTTTGTATCCTGTTAAATGATCCAGATTTTGCTATGGAATCGCCACAAGGAGATAAACCTTTTCTGCTTTCTGAAAAAGATGCGAGGGGATCACCTCTGTGGCAGGCTGAACTCATTTGATGAGGTAGATCTCACTCGCCTTGAGACATTACGGTTGAATTTCTGTCCCGTCCCAAGCAAAACAACCTCCCGATTGAGAAGGTGTAAGCTCGGTGAATACTTCAATTAACTGAGATGCTGCAACTTCCGAGGTAAAACAGTTCTTAGTGATATTGTTAATGAATCGCTCAGAAAATTTTGTTTTGACAGTGCCTGGATGCAAACCCACGACAATGCTTTGTTTGTTTTTGCGTTTCAGTTCGAGGGATGCTGTTTTAATAAACATATTAAGTGCTGATTTTGCCATCCGATAGGAGTACCAGCCGCCGAGACGGTTATCTGAAATACTACCTATTCGAGCAGACAGAGTGCCAAAGCGAGGCGCAGGAGCTCGATTCAGGAGGTCAAAAAAATATTTAAAGATAAGCGCTGGGATGATTGCGTTGATTCTAAAGTTTTCGAGAAGTTCCGCCTCAGTGATTTGTTTGACGCTTTTTTCTGGTTCATCTAAAACGGCAGTTAAGACGCCCGAAGCGATTAGTAATTGATCAACACAAGAATGCTGTTCGCTGTACATTTGAGAAAATTTGGCGAGTGAGTGTTCTGAGCCATAATCGCAAGTGTAAAACGTTACGTTAGCGAGATTTGTGTTTCCACTTAAAGCTTGGCGTGATATGCCGTGAATGTGTGCCGTAGGGCATGTTTTGCTGAGCTGGGTGATCAGCGCAGCCCCAATGGTTCCAGAAGCCCCAAAAACGAGTATATGTTCAGCCCTTGTTTCAGTCGGCTGCCTATTCACTTCTAACTCCATCATATTGTAAGTTATAAACGTCTTTGTGTTCGTCAGAAAAGATGGTAAAAAACTCTGCTCAAATGGGCAATGGTCAGGACAGTATTTGCTATACGAGATCTGCGACAATGTTTCGCAGATAAAGTTTCGGTTTTGTGTCGATATATTTATATGGTGTTTCTAATAATAGTTCAGTTGTGTTTACTCCGAGTTTCACAATGGCCGAAATAGGGGGAGGCGCAATCACTAGGGGAGGAAATGGGAAAGTAACAATATAGGATGGATGTAAGAGGGTACCTTTTGTATATTTCAGCAGTCAGGTTTTAGGTTGGATTGTTTTTTATGTATCAGAAACCAGGAGATCGTACTAATACGGATTAATGTGTTTGAGAATATATATCTATATCGTCAATTGGTTCGAAACTAAATAATCCTTGAGGAGGTGACATGAAGTAGTCGACCGCTTATCTCCCTGCGGCGTAAAAATACTGTACTTGACATAATATACATTATACGCAAT
>JAQBTV010000010.1 GCA_027624715.1 Pseudomonadota bacterium | reverse complement strand
TTAGAGGCAGGAACAATTTGAGTCGCATCAATCCTAGTGTCACATTGGAAAAAATCTTGTCTTGTCCGAACAGCCATCACGATTTCTTCTAAAGACGCATTGCCTGCCCTCTCCCCAAGCCCATTGACTGTGCACTCAATTTGACGCACCCCAGAAGCAATCGACGCTAACGAATTCGCAACAGCCACTCCAAGATCGTTATGACAATGAACGGACCATATAGCCTTATCCGCATTAGGTATGCGGGTGATTAGATTACGCACTAATTCTGCGAACTGATCCGGCATAGTGTAGCCAACGGTATCAGGAATATTGATGGTCCGAGCACCTGCTTTAATAACAGCCTCAAGAATTCTACAAAGATAATCCGGCTCTGACCTTCCTGCATCTTCAGGGGAAAACTCCACGTCTTCACAGAGCGATCGGGCTAAAGTGACCGATTTTACGGCCAGCTCCAAAACTTGATCACCACTCATCCGTAACTTTTTCTCCATATGGATTGGTGAGGTCGCGATAAAAGTGTGGATTCGAGCGCTCTTGGCAGGCTTGACAGCCTCAGCAGCTCGCCTGATGTCATTTTCTGAGGTTCTTGCTAAAGCGCAAACCGTACTGTCTTTTATTGCTGCGGCTACCGCCTTAACTGATTCAAAATCACCATTACTCGCAGCTGGGAAACCTGCTTCTATCACGTCAACACGCATACGCTCAAGCTGTTTGCCAATGCGTAGCTTTTCCTCACGAGTCATTGATGCCCCAGGACTTTGTTCTCCGTCCCGCATGGTTGTATCAAAAATTATCAAATGATCAGTCATAGAAACACACCATTTAGCAACTGCCCTTATCCACTTATTTCAATCTAAAAAATTATCAAAAGCCCGCTTACACTTTACCAAAAAAAACAAAACTGCTAACAGGCGGCATCTAGTAAATCCCCCGAAAGACACTCGAGGCGTATGGCCGGTCCACATCAATATAGAATTATTACATAGCCGTAGCAAGTCGTTCAGCAGACAGAATGGCTTTGATACTGTCCTTAATTACTCTTTCAGATCCCTTTGAGAGCGTCGATGCTTAAAATAAACCACTACCCACAACACAAATCCCGATAGAAAATAAGATAGGAAGATTAAAAACAGTAACTCGGGAAGATTATCTGTTGAATTAATAACTAGGATAACAAAGAACGAAATCAAAACTACAACCGAGAAAGGCACAGCCTTTCGAAGGTTAATTTCCTTTCCGCTATAATATTTTATGTTACTGACCATAGTGAAGCCGAGTATGACAGCCAAGAGCCAGGCGACCCATGGTAGCCCTTGAAAATTATTCGCAGTAGTCGCCCATATAAAACCAGCGACCACTCCTGCCGCAGCCGGGCTAGGTAAACCTTGAAAATACGACTTGTCCCAATTCTCGATATTGGTATTAAACCGAGCTAACCTTAGCGCTGCACATCCGACATATATGAACGCAGCGACCCAGGCAAGCTTCCCGCCAATCGAGCGAAGCTCAGCCTCGTAGAGCACTAGAGCGGGCGCCGCACCAAAAGCAACCATATCTGCCAGAGAGTCAAACTGAGCACCAAAAGCAGATTGCGTTTTAGTGAGGCGCGCAATCCGACCATCTAACCCATCAAAAATCATCGCCGCAAAAATACCAATTGCCGCCAATCCAAACTCGTGATTCATTCCTTGCACAATGGCATAAAAACCTGAGAATAAACCACAAATAGTAATGGCATTTGGTAGCCAAAAAAATCTTTGCCTGCGAGTAAGTAATCGATCCTCGGCACTCAATACCGTTTTATCTTCACTGTCCAACTGGCTTCACTCCTGCATTGGCAGCTCGGAAACGATCGTCTCTCCACCCACGACCTTATCCCCTAGACTTACCAGAACTTTAGTCGATTTAGGCAAATAAAGATCAACTCGCGAACCAAAGCGGATAAAGCCAAAACGCTCACCCTTGATCACTTCCATTCCCTCATTGACGTAACAAAAAATTCGTCTGGCAATCAAACCTGCGATCTGCACACACGTCACTTGATGACCTTCTTTTGAAACGAGTAGAAGAGCGTTACGCTCATTACTCTCGGATGCCTTATCGAGATCTGCATTAAAAAATCGACCGGGATAATAATGCTTTGCCTCAACCAATCCTGATACAGGCATACGATTAGAATGAACATTAAATACATTCATAAAAATACTAATCTTCAAACATTCTCTATTGGCGTAAGGATCAAAAGCCTCATCTACAAAAATAACGCGTCCATCTGCAGGCGCGCAAACAAACCGATCACCCTCAGGAGTAACGCGAGTCGGATCTCGAAAAAACTGTAAGATCAAGATAAAAATTAGCCATAGCGGAATGGCCAAATAAACACTGTAAACAATACTTAATCCGGCCAGCACTCCCGCAAGGAGCAAAAAAGACCATCCCTCTCTCGCTATTATAGGATGTTGATATTCGCGGTTCACTTAAGTCTCAAAAACCCGTTGCCCAATCGATTCTGAGAATACGCTTGAACCCAACCTCTACACAAAAGTACCTCATATCAACCTAATTCTTGGACTTATCAACCAATCTATTTGCTTTGATCCAAGGCATCATGGCACGAAGCTTACTCCCCACCTCTTCAATTTGATGTTCTTCAGCAATGCGCCTGATTGAAGTAAGTTTTGTGTTTCGCGTTTTATTCTCGAGCAAAAATTCTTGGGCATATACGCCGGTTTGAATCTCTTTTAGGATTCTTCGCATTTCGTTTTTGCTCTCTTCATTAATAATTCTTGGGCCCCGCGTGATATCACCGTACTCCGCATTATTTGAGATCGAGTATCGCATATTGGCGATACCACCCTCATAAATTAAATCAACAATCAACTTCAATTCATGTAAACACTCAAAATAAGCCATCTCTGGCGCATAACCAGCTTCAACTAACACCTCAAATCCAGCTTGAATTAGTGCGGTGGTGCCGCCACATAAAACAACTTGCTCGCCAAAGAGGTCTGTCTCTGTTTCTTCCCTAAAATTGGTTTCAATAATTCCAGCCTTACCTCCACCAATAGCTGCGGCATAGGACAAAGATACGTCTTTTGCTAGTCCAGATGTGTCTTGGTGAATAGCAATTAAGCAAGGAACACCACCCCCCTGTACGTAAGTAGACCGCACTGTGTGTCCCGGCGCTTTTGGCGCAACCATGATGATGTCAATATCTTTAGCTGGGTTGACCTGCCCAAAATGTATATTAAATCCGTGAGCGAAACCTACCGCAGCTCCCTTTTTGATATTAGACTTCACGTCGTTCTCAAAAACTTCAGCGATATTCTCATCAGGCAAAAGCAACATCACCACATCAGCCCCTTTTACTGCAGCGCCCATTTCCTTCACCACAAAACCTGCCTTTTTAGCTTTGGTCCAAGATGCTCCGCCTTTTCGCAAACCCACCGTGACAGCAACACCTGAATCTTTAAGATTGAGTGCGTGTGCATGCCCCTGGGACCCATATCCAAGGATAGTCACTTTTTTGCCCTTAATGAGCCGTATATTTGCGTCTTTATCGTAAAAAACTTTCATAGTTACCTCGCAACAAATGTATTACGTTATTGTTAAGTCAATTTTTTTTAGACCTTTAGGATGCGATCACCCCGCCCTATTCCTGATGCTCCCGTCCTAACCGTTTCAAGAATGGCTTCTCGATCCAATGCATCAAAGAAAGCATCCAATTTCGCTCCGGTCCCAGTCAGCTCAATCGTATACGTTTTATCCGTAACATCTAAAATACGCCCTCTAAATATGTCGGAAATACGCTTCATCTCCTCTCGATCCTTCGCCACAGCTCGCACTTTTACGAGCATTAACTCTCGCTCAATATGACTGCCCTCCGTGAGGTCAATGACCTTCACCACATCCACAAGTTTGTTTAACTGTTTCGTAATTTGCTCAAGCACTTCGTCCGACCCTATAGTAACGATCGTCATCCGCGATAACGATGGATCTTCTGTAGGAGCTACCGTCAAAGATTCAATATTGTATCCCCGCGCCGAAAAGAGGCCCGCAACTCGCGAAAGAGCGCCCGACTCATTCTCTAAAAGCAATGAAAGAATATGCCTCATGGTAATTGCCTTAATTAGATAAAAAGTTTATTCAGGGATATCATTCAAGAATCATTTCCGATAGCCCTTTTCCACCAGGGATCATCGGAAAAACATTTTCAGCCTGATCGGTAATGAAATCCATAAAGACTAACCGATCTTTAAGCGCTAACGCCTCCTTGAGTGCACCCTCTAC
Source organism: Pseudomonadota bacterium (assembly GCA_027624715.1). Classification (NCBI taxonomy): domain Bacteria; kingdom Pseudomonadati; phylum Pseudomonadota; species Pseudomonadota bacterium. Next base: position 33,201 of record JAQBTV010000010.1, on the reverse strand, counting down.
ATCTGATGGCTTTTCAATACGCATACCGACGTGACCATAAGCCTCGGCTAATTTAACGAAGTCTGGAAGTGCATCCACATACGATTCGGAATAACGATTCCCATGAAAAAATTCCTGCCACTGCCGGACCATACCCAAGTAGCGATTATTTAAGGTGATGATTTTAATCGGCAAACTGTATTGCTTCGCTGTGGAGAGTTCCTGTATACACATCTGTATGCTCGCCTCACCCGTGATACACGCAACAGTTGCATCCGGATAAGCAAATTGAACACCCATAGCGTAAGGTAGACCAACCCCCATGGTGCCAAGGCCTCCGGAGTTGATCCATCTTCTTGGCCGATCAAATTTAAAATATTGCGCGGCCCACATCTGATGTTGCCCTACATCAGACGTGACAAATACGTCCTCATGTTTAGTGAGCTCATAAAATGTTTGCACGACTGCCTGAGGTTTAATGACCTCATCTGATAAGGTAAATTTCGAACAGTCTTTTTCTCGCCATTCTGAAATTTGCTGCCACCATGCCTGTATATCAGGCTTACCCGATTTTGCTGAAAGCTCATCAATGTACTGGAGCATCACCTTCAAAATTTCTTTTACATCACCAACAATTGGAACGTCAACCTTCACACGCTTTGATATTGATGAGGGATCCACATCGACGTGAATAATGTTACGATCAACACTCATAAAATGAGCAGGATTTCCAATAACTCGATCGTCAAACCGTGCACCAATGGCTAACAACACATCACAATCTTGCATCGCCATATTGGCCTCATAAGTGCCATGCATGCCCAACATACCTAAGAATAACGGATCTGTTGCGGGGAACCCACCGAGGCCCATCAACGTATTCGTACACGGATAACCTAGGGCGCGGACCAACTGAGCAAGCAGCCCAGATGCGTTACCCATAATGATCCCGCCACCCGTATAAATCATCGGGCGCCTGGCCGATACCAACAATTCAACGGCTTTTCTTATTTGCCCAGAATGACCTCGAGTTACTAAGTTATAGGATCGCAAAGAAACAGTATCAGGATAAAAATAATTAGTTTTATCCTGCGTTATATCTTTAGGAATATCTACAACAACTGGGCCTGGTCGGCCCGTCGCCGCCAAATAAAATGCTTTTTTTATAGCCGGGGCAATATCCGCCGCACGCCTAACCAAGATATTATGTTTGACACAGGGTCGGGTAATCCCAACGGTATCAACCTCCTGAAAAGCATCTTCACCAATGGCTTTAGTTGGCACCTGACCTGTAAGCACTACTATAGGGACAGAATCCATATAGGCCGTAGCAATACCAGTGATCGCATTGGTAACCCCTGGACCAGAAGTCACCAGGGCGACCCCCACTTTACCAGTGGCCCGCGCAAACGCGTCCGCGGCGTGCACGGCAGCTTGTTCGTGACGCACTAAAATATGCTTAACTTTATCTTGTTTGAATAACTCGTCATAAATGGGTAGCACTGCTCCACCAGGATACCCAAACAAGAATTCAACTTTTTCCTCCGCCAAACAGCGCGAAACAATTTCAGCCCCCGATAACTCGGCGACTTGCCCCCCAATCATTTCCATGAATGCACCCAGCGATTACGCTTTTAAAAATAAAGCCTTCTACGATACCCATTTCCCGGTTTGCCGTCAACAAACAAAGACTTACATCACTCAGAAGGGGCTCTACTACAACGAAATATGCAACCAATTCGACCAATCCTCAAAAATAGTAGGGTCGCGCGCGGCAATAACCGGTCGCGACAGTAGATCACTGGCCCAAAAGAACTCTTTCGTACTCACAAAAGATGACATCACACCCCCCGCTTCAGAAAGAATCAAGGCGCCAGCCGCATAATCCCAAACCTTCTGGTTGCCGTGCACGTAAACATCGAATAGGCCTGATGCGACATAACACCATTCAAGACTAGCCGCACCAAAATTTCTCTGAGACGCATATGGCGGCGAGGAAACTAAGCGCATCCTCAGAGCTTCCGGCAATCTTTTAAAGTCAACACTAGCAACACAATCTTTTAGCGTTGCATGCTGAGAAGTATTGTCCGATAAATTTTGATCTCCAAGGTACGCACCACCCGCTTCTTCCGCAGTAAAAATTTCTCCACTGATTGGATTAAGAACTAACCCCAGGGTAGGTTTTCCAGACAAAAAATATGCAATCGACACCGCAAAGTATGGAATGCCATTAACAAAATTAGTAGTCCCATCAATCGGGTCCACACACCATATTCCGGAATCGCGCAACCCCCAGATTTGAGATTGCTTATCTGCGGGCATTTCCTCGCCCAGCACCGGCACATTCAATATTTTCGGCAAGCTATCCTCTAGAGCAGACTGTACTGCAGCGTCTATAGGGGATATCGGACTTCCATCACTTTTACGAACGTGGGTAGATCGTTTAAAATTAGGGATAATCTCTTTTTCAGAGATCCGTTTAACCAGATCAGTCAGCTGATCTAGGACTGCAGTAGCGCTAAATTTTGACATGTCAAACGAAACCTAAGGGCAAACTTAACTCGTCTTGATATTTCCATGAGTGTTGGGACGCTATTAAAGACCTTAGTGACTCTACCCTCATCACTCAAAGCCTGCATTTCGCGTACGATCATAGAATCATCTTACCCTTGAATCTTGTCATGAGTTTAAACCACAATACGAAACAGCCAAAATCTGGCGCTAGATTTTATTTTCCCAGAAAAATTAATGAAGACGAGATCCTACTGGAGCTCCCTAAAGACATAGAAAATCATGCCAAATCATCATTGAGATTGAAAGAAGGCGCGCTCTTTTATTTATTTGATGGGAGTGGTGGTGAATATTTAGCAAAATTAGTCATCGCCTCCAATGACCGCCGTATGGCTGAGATTCTTAACTTCTCAGATGTGAACCCAGAGCCGAAGCTAAAAATCTCTTTGGTCCAATCTGTCATGTCAAACGACAAGATGAATTGGCTGATTCAAAAGGCAACAGAACTGGGCGTCCAAGAAATTAATGTTTTCAAGGCTGAGAGAAGCTCACTCAAAATTTATGCCCAACAGTTAGAGAAGAAAAAGTTGCATTGGCATAAAGTGGCTATTGCAGCGTGCGAGCAGAGTGGTCGCACGAAGGTACCCTCGGTTAGAACCTTTTTATCTCTAGCTGATTATCTCGAAACCACATGCAGCACGACTATCAAAGAAACAAAGATTATTCTCTCGCCTAGTGGCTCGAACACCCTTAAAAATATCCCTCGTGATCAAGAAAAACTCACCATTACGATTGGCCCCGAAGGGGGGTTCGCTGCTCAAGAGCTCGCGATGGCCAAATCCAATAATTTTTTAGAACTGAAATTAGGCCCTAGAATACTGCGAGCTGAGACCGCCGGCATCAGCCTAGTAGCAATCTCACAAGCACTATTTGGGGACTTCTAAACTCAGAAAAGTTATACTTTGTCGCTTGTTTTTGATCAAGATAAACAGAGGGCACAGATATGAACATTAAAGATAACACAATCATTGTTACTGGCGGCGCCTCTGGGTTAGGCGCAGCAACTGCTGAAATGGTAGTGGCCCAGGGTGGCCGCGTAGTTATTGCTGACATGAACCTCGAGGCTGGGAAAGCCCTAGAGACAAAGCTCGGAGCCGCTGCGAGCTTTATAGAATGCGATGTCACAAAAGAAGAGCACGCGGAAGCAACTATCGCATTAGCACAGTCTAAATTTGGTGGGCTACAGGGACTCATTAACTGCGCAGGAATCGCTATAGGGGAAAAAACTGTAGGTAAAAATGGACCGCACAGACTTCAAACATTTGCACGAGTTATCAACATCAATTTAATAGGCTCATTCAATATGCTCAGAATCGCCGCTGATGTCATGTCAAAGCAAGAGCCTAACTCAGATGGCGAACGAGGTGTTATCATCAACACAGCTTCGGTCGCAGCGTTTGATGGACAAATTGGTCAAGCAGCTTATGCAGCATCAAAAGGGGGGATTGTTGGCATGACATTACCTATAGCAAGAGACCTTTCGCGAAGCGGCATACGAATCATAACAATTGCACCTGGCATTTTCGAAACAGCAATGCTCATGGGCATGCCTAAAGACGTTCAAGACTCACTTGGACAACAAGTACCCTTCCCATCGAGACTTGGCCGACCGTACGAGTATGCACAACTTGTTCAGAGTATTTTTAGTAACGTCATGCTCAATGGCGAGACGATCAGGCTTGATGGCGCCATTAGACTGACCCCTAAATAATTTATCGAACTGCCAATGAGCACCCCAACAGAATTCGTGATGTGGTTTCGGTCGGCCGCACCGTACATCCGCATGTTTAGTGGCCAGACATTTGTCATTGCTTTTGATGGAGACGTTATTGAAGAAGGAAACTTTACTGATTTAACGCACGACATCAATTTATTAGTAAGTGTCGGGGTTAAAATTGTCCTGATTCATGGCGCGAGACCTCAAATAGAACGAGCAATAAAAGCCAAAAAAATTAAACCTGTGTTGTCAAGCGGGCGTATTAGAGTGACCGATGAACAAACCTTAGCGTGTGTCAAAGAAGCAAACGGCCGACTTAGATTAGAGATTGAGGCGCTACTCTCTATGGGTCTTCCCAACACCCCTCTTGCAGGAAGTCCCATACGAGTCACCTCTGGTAATTTTGTCATTGCACAACCCAAAGGGGTCATCAGCGGGGTCGACCACCTCTTCTCTGGAGATGTGAGGAAAGTGAGGCACGAGGCCATTAAAAAGAGACTGGATGACGGTGAATTAGTCCTGATTTCTCCACTCGGTTACTCCGCAACCGGAGAAATTTTTAATCTCACTCATGAAGATGTCGCTACTGAAGTTGCAATTGCCATAAGCGCCAACAAGCTAATTTACCTTAGTGACCAAGCGGGGTTAAGCGACAAAAAAGGTAATCTTCTCAAAGAGCTCACTACCTCGGCACTCAAATCACATACAAAAAATAAAACAAAAAACTCCCTGCAAGATCGCATAAGAGCAAGTTTAATTAAAGCCTCTGAAGGCGGTGTTGATCGACTTCACGTGATTGACCGCAAAGTCAATGGCGGCATATTGATAGAGTTATTCACCCATGAAGGCATCGGCACAATGATTAGCCGAGACCCCTTAGAAACGATTCGCAGTGCGACACTCGACGATATTGGTGGCATACTGAGCTTAATCGAACCATTGGAAAATGAAGGTGTTTTAATAAAGAGGGCTCGAGAAAATTTAGAAAGAGAAATCCAAAATTTTACGATTGTAGAGCATGATGGTCTGATTGTGGGTTGCGTTGCGCTGAATCCATTCAGCAAAGAAAAAATTGGTGAGTTAGCATGCTTGGCTGTTCACTCGAGCTTTCGACATGCCGGGGTCGGAGAAAGACTTTTAAGAAAAATCGAAGCAAATTGCTCCAAACAAAAGCTTAGCCACGTTTTCGTCCTTACGACAGCATCGTCTCATTGGTTCTTGGAGAACGGCTTCAGAAAAAAAACCTTAACAGATCTACCCGGAGCTAAAGCAAAACTTTACAACTATCAGAGAAGCTCAAAAATATATATGAAAGAAATCAAATAATGGCTATCAAACTAAAAAATGACTAAAACTGTGACGTGCATCAAATTAGGCCCTGATCAAGAAGCGATGAATTTCCCCCCTTTTCCTGGAGAATTGGGAGAGCGCATTTTCAAAAATGTCTCTAAAAAATATTGGGCAACCTGGCTGGAGCAACAAAAAATGCTTGTCAATGAAAATCGACTCAACCTGTCAGACCCTGAAGCGAGAAAATATTTAAAAGAGCAAACGGAGAAATACTTCTTCGGGGATGGCGCAGATAGCGCAGAGGGTTTTGTGCCCGTTGACTGAGTAAGCATTGTTATAACTATTGGTGATCTGAGCTATATCTAGCTCTTTGCTTGACGCTCGACCTCTTCTCTAGGAGAGTGTCTGACATCCTTGCCTTTAACGATATAAATGACGTATTCAGCAATATTCTTTGCGTGGTCTCCAATACGCTCAATCGCTTTAGCGATGAATAGCATTTCTATAGACATAGATATTGTTCTCGGATCTTCCATCATCATGGTGATTAGTTGACGCAGTATGGCCTTGAATTCTTCATCAACATCGTCATCTCTAGCAATCACTTCAGCTGTGAGCGAGGCATCAAGTCTGGCAAAAGCATCCAGGGCGTTTCTCAGCATGGCCAAGCTGATGTCTGACATATGTCGTATCTCATTCGTTCGAGGCATACGGATGCGTTCATTCGTATATATGAGTTTTGTCATACGTGCGATCTTGTGTGCCTCATCACCGATTCGCTCTAAATCAGTGATTGTTTTTTCAAAGGCCATCAGCAACCGAAGATCGCCAGCTGCCGGCTGACGCAGGGCAATGACGCGACTTATTTTCTCGTCAATATCAACTTCCATCGCATTGACTTTATGGTCACCTTCCTCAATCTGCTCGCATAAGGCTAAATCACCGGTCGTTAACGCGTTTAATGCTTGAGCAATCTGCTCCTCAACCAAACCGCCCATCTTCAAGATCTGAGCACGCAAACCCTCGAGTTCGGCATCAAACTTCTTCAATGTGTGTTGCTCAATATTCATAAATTAACGCTTCTTCAATGTCGTAGGATATTATAAATCTTTTATAATGCGGGATGAATATTACGAATCCGTTACAAGACCTCAATAAATTCAGCTCTTTGAGACGCGAACACCGTCTCCTGTCCCTACAACCATTATATCTGCAGGTCTATTCGCAAAGATACCATTCGTAACGACGCCAACTATATTATTGAGCTGCCGCTCCAGTTCTACAGCATTTTTAATACTCAGTCCATGAATGTCCAGTATCAAATTACCGTTATCCGTCAAAAAATCTTTCCTTAATTCTGGCGTCCCTCCCAAGCCCCTTATCGCTCTCGCGACCTGCGCACTGGCCATCGGAATTACCTCGACAGGTAACGGAAAAGTCCCCAAAACATCGACAACCTTATTCTTATCAACTATACAAATAAATTTCTGAGCTACAGCCGCAACAATCTTTTCTCTAGTGAGCGCACCACCACCACCTTTAATCATTTCAAACTTATGATTTATTTCGTCTGCCCCATCAACATAAACACCAAAGGCACCTACCTCATTAAGATCTAAAACACGAATCCCACAATCACGCAGGCGAGAAGCGGTTGCCTCAGAGCTGGCCACCGCTCCAGTAGCCCCACCCCAAACGGACAATTCTTCGATAAAGTAATTTGCAGTAGAGCCGGTACCGACCCCAACAATATCGCCTCTAGATAAATGGTTTACCGCCTCTCGTGCTGCCGCACGCTTCATATCATCTTGCGTCATCATTCAACCTAAAACTTTAATGTTTAAAATTACAGCTAAAGAATTTTTAATGTGACTATATTCTTATTACTTAATTGTTTGAAGATAGAATATCATCAAGAAAACATATAAGTGGGAAATTTAATGAATAAATACAACCAGACTACAGTATTGATTTTAGGTGGCGCCGGATTTATCGGCGGCTACCTGGCTCACGCCCTCTCAAGAGCCGGTTATCAAGTTCGAATACCCACTAGAAACAGGGAGCGCACAAAAGGTGGTTTGATCATCCTTCAAAACGTAGAGCTACTTCAAACTGACATTTCCAAACTTGACAGTCTTGATCAATTATTTGTAGGCGTTGACATCGTCATTAATTGTGTGGGCATTCTCCATGAAACTCGGAAGGGTGACTTTACAAAGTTTCATGCAAGATTTGTGGAAAAAATTGTTTCCAGTTGTAATAACAAAAAAATTAGTAAACTCATTCACCTATCAGCACTTAAAGCCCTAGTCTCAGCGCCAAGTGCCTATCTGAGATCAAAAGCTGAAGGAGAAAAAATTATTTCGGAGACATTACAAAAGTCAATTGTTTCGTACATACTTCGTCCATCGGTCGTTTTTGGCGATGGAGACTCTTTTTTATCAATGTTCGCCAAGCTTGCCAATTGGTTGCCCCTCATACCACTAGCCAAACCTACAGCAAAGTTCCAACCCATATTCGTTGGTGATGTCACTCAAGCTGTAATGAATTGCATCAACGGAGACGAAAAAAGATTGCTACTAGAGCTCTGTGGGCCACGACAGTATGAACTAATCGAACTGGTTCGCTACGCCACCGCATTTGGCCGATTCTCTCCAAGGATAATCCCACTTCCGGACTGGGCGGCCCAACTGCAAGTAAGAATATTAGAGCTGCTTCAACTTAACCTGATCACTCGAGATAACTTGGCATCCATGTCCATCGATAATACGTGTGACACAGCAGTAATCACCGCTTACAAAACAATTGAAAGCATTGCACCAAGCTACCTTTCTCAATTAACTTAAAGAACTCGCCATTCGAGCACTGTAATCTCTATGAATAAACCATCTTATTATCTAGTTGGCGGAGCAGTCAGGGATGATTTACTGGGTCTGCCGGTCACTGATCGAGACTTTGTGGTAGTGGGCTCGAGTGTCGAAGAAATGATCGCACAAGGTTTCATTCCGGTAGGTCGAGACTTTCCAGTGTTTCTACATCCTCGCACGAAAGAGGAATATGCTCTTGCACGCACTGAGCGCAAAGCGGGCCACGGTCATCAAGGTTTTACCTTTCGTGCGGAGCCCTCAGTAACCTTAGAGCAAGATCTAGAGAGAAGAGATCTAACGATTAATGCGATCGCCAAATCCACTGAAGGCGCATTGATCGATCCATTTGACGGAGTTTCCGACCTAAAAAAAAGAGTACTCAGGCATGTCAGCGGCGCCTTTGTTGAGGATCCACTGCGCGTACTTCGAGTATGCCGATTTACGTCTAAACTTGATTTCGACATTCACCCGGAGACATACAGCCTCATGGTTAATATCGTTAATTCGGGTGAGCTGGAGCACTTGAGTCCTGAACGAATTTGGAACGAGATCACAAAGGGGCTCATGGGAACAGCTCCAGCTCGAATGATCGATAACTTGATAAACTGCGGGGCTTTAAATGCAATTAGCAATACATTCTCACACGGTACGCTTAAACCTGGAAATCGAGAACTCATTTTCAAAGCTCTTGACCTTGCCGCAGCCAATCAATCGTCCATTGAAATTAGGGTAGCAATTTTTTCGTTATTGACCGAACAGGACCTCACCGCGATTATCAGGAACAAAAGCCCCGACGTGGTCGCCCGTAATATCGAATATGCGAAAGCATTATTGACCCGACTCAGAGCCTCTAAGTCTCAATATCAAACTTCCGTGCTTCTTTTAAGCCATCTTGGCTCAATCTCTCACGCATCTGAGCTATCAAATGAACATATGCTGGATCTTGTGATGCACCTTGACGGTTTAAGAAACCCAGAACGCTTTAAAAATGTCTTGGCCGCCGCGAAAATTATCGGCCACATCCTTGCGGAAGAAACGTATCCACAACATTTAGCAAGTCTTACGCATGCATTAGACATATTAAAATCACTCAAATATGATGACTTACCGAATAGAGAAAATGTCGGCACCATCAATCAACGCATAAGAAATACGCGCGTTACCGCTTTGAAACACGGACTTCCTAAACAAAAATAATGTTGAATGAAACCCATTAAGGCATCAACGAATACTCCAATATAAGCAGGTCGCAATAAAACTAAATAAAACCGTCGAGCCAAACGGCAAATATAACTTTCGCCCAAAGACATGCATCGTGATATCACCGGGCATCGTCTCTCGACCAAACAACTTTCCCAGTAATTTGCGAAAAATAGGTTTAGTGTATGCGGCTAAACCTAAAATAAGAGTTATCGTCAGTATCCACTTAACCAAGGACTTAAGTAACCTCTTCGTTTAAACTGTTTGTAAATAACCTACATGATGACCACCATCATACAACTACTTAACATGGGGGATTACATTGATAGATTTATACACATGGGGAACGCCGAACGGCAGAAAAGTCTCGATCATGCTGGAGGAGCTAGCCACAGACTACCGAACAATCAGTATCAATATTGGTAAAGACGAACAATTCTCTACTGAGTTCCTGGCGATCAGCCCCAACAATAAAATTCCAGCGATTGTCGATCACGACACAGATAGTGGATCACCTCTAGCACTCTTTGAATCGGGTGCCATTTTGATTTATCTAGCAGAAAAATTTCAGCGATTTCTGCCAGCCTCAGGCCCTAATCGGTACACCGCCATTCAATGGCTCATGTTCCAAATGGGCGGACCTGGACCAATATTTGGACAAGTCCATCATTTTCTTCGAGCCGCGCCAGAACCAATTCCCTATGCTATTGATCGTTATCAAAAAGAGACTGCCCGGCTGTATGGTGTGCTTGATGATCACTTGTCTAAAAATGAATTTATGTCCGAAGACTACTCAATAGCCGATATCGCTACATTTCCTTGGGTGGCTCGACACGAATGGCATAAAATCGAACTGGCCAATTATCCTAGCGTTTCTATCTGGTACGACACGATCGGAAATAGAGAGGCAGTCAAAAAAGGAATGGCAGTTCCTTTTCTGAACTAAATCGAGCGGAGACAATGACTGTGAACTTGTGTGAGCGGTGCAGGACTGAGTTTAATTGTGGGATACGCGACACTCAACCGTGCTGGTGCGCTACCGATTTCCCGAATATCTTATCTGGGGATCGTGGTTACTCCTGTTTGTGCCCGAGCTGCATTGCCGAGGCCATCTATTCAAAAAAAATTACGTCAGAGAACTGACTGTAGCAGCGATCCCATTTTAGATGGGTCTCGAGTGATCGAAATGCCACTGGCATCCATGATTTCAAGCTTTCCTTCGGCAGTTCCCTGACCGCCTGAAATGATAGCTCCTGCATGTCCCATTCTTTTTCCAGGAGGCGCAGTAACTCCAGCTATGAATCCCACAACTGGCTTTGACATGTGCTCCTTAACCCAAACGGCTGCAGTTTCTTCATCGGTACCACCAATTTCACCGATCATCACAACGGCATCAGTTCCTGGATCTTCATTAAATAGTTTTAATACGTCAATGTGTTTGAGGCCATTAACAGGATCGCCACCAATACCGACAGCCGTGCTTTGCCCGAGACCCAACTCAGTTAATTGAGCAACAGCTTCATACGTCAACGTCCCAGATCGAGAAACCACACCGATACGGCCTTTTCTATGAATATGTCCCGGCATGATCCCAATTTTTAATTCATCAGGCGTGATCACACCTGGGCAATTTGGCCCAAGCAATAACGTACGACTATTCATGCTACGCATGCTATGCCGGAGCTCAATCATGTCTTTAACCGGAATTCCCTCAGTAATACAAATCACCAAATCAAGTTCCGCCTCTACTGCTTCCAGTATCGCAGCAGCGGCCCCGGCTGGGGGCACATAAACCACAGATACCGTTGCCCCGGTTTGCTGTTTCGCCTCAACCACCGTTCCATAAATCGGGATCCCCTCAAAATCTTGCCCAGCTTTTTTCGGATTCACGCCAGCAACGTAACAAGATTGACCGTTTGCGTAATCCCGACTGATTTGAGTATGAAACTGACCGGTCTTTCCCGTAATTCCTTGGGTAATAACTCGCGTATTTTTATTTATTAAGATCGACATCTTATTGACCACCTTGCGCTGCTTCGACGGCCCGCTGAGCCGCATCAGCTATATTGTCAGATGAAATAATTGGCAGCCCAGACTCTCTTAAAATCTGTTTACCCAAATCTTCGTTAGTTCCCTTCATGCGAACCACCAATGGAACAGTGAGATCAACCTGTTTTGCCGCCTCGACAACACCAGTCGCAATAACATCACAGCGCATAATGCCACCAAAAATATTTACCAAAATGGCTTTTAGCTTTGGGTTAGACAACATAATTTTGAACGCCTCGGTAACTTTCTCAGTGGTGGCGCCACCACCCACATCTAAAAAGTTCGCTGGCTCACCACCAAACAATTTAATGGCATCCATAGTTGCCATAGCTAAGCCTGCACCATTAACGAGGCAGCCGATGTCTCCATCTAGAGAGATATAAGACAGATCAAATTTTGAGGCCTCAATTTCGGCAGGATCCTCCTCATCCAAATCACGCATATCGAGGATCTTAGGCTGCCTGAATAATGCGTTAGCATCGAAATTCATTTTCGCATCAAGCGCCAATACGTCGCCATCGGCTGTGAGAACCATGGGGTTGATTTCCGCTAACGAGGCATCGGTATCAACAAATGCTTGATATAACCCCTCAAATAGGTCAGCCCCTTTTTCTAGAACCTCTCGAGGTACTCCAATTTGTTCACTCAATTTAAGCGCCGCAACTCGATCAAGCCCTTGCTTAGGATCAATGAAAACTTTATAGATTTTTCCAGGTGTAGAAGCCGCCACCTCCTCAATGTCCACACCTCCCTCTGAGGAGGCCATAAGACATATGGTTTGAGTCGAGCGATCAACAACCATGCCTACATATACCTCTTTTTCAATCTGCGCGCCCTCTTCAACCATGAGGCGTTTGACTAACTGTCCACCTGAGCCCGTTTGATGTGTCACCAAGTGCATCCCAAGGATGCTTGAAGCGACCGACCTCACTTCGTCAAAGGATTTAACAAGCTTGACGCCACCACCCTTACCGCGTCCTCCAGCGTGAATTTGTGCTTTTACGACCCAGACATTTCCACCCAATTTTCGAGCAGCCGCTTCTGCCTCCTCTACTGAAAAACATGGGACTCCCTTTGGGGTTTTAACCCCGTAGGCACGCAAAATTTCTTTCGCTTGATATTCGTGGATCTTCATGCGAGTTTTAACCCGATTTTCATATTGATTGTAGGACTAACGACGTTCTTTACTATGAATTTCCTTGAGCCTCTTTGCTTCCTCTGCCCAAATTTTTTGTAGCTTTTCATATTCCTTCTCAAGACTGAGAACTTGCACCTCAGCCTCATCAAGCTCTGCTTGAGCAGCTTTCAACTTTGCGGTGAGATCAGCCACCGTAGCACGTCTCGTTTGAGATTTCTCAATGGCGGCATCGTATGGCCTTTTCATCTCTTCCATCGCCTTACGCGCATGCACAGTACGGATTTGCGCGTCCTCGAAGGTCACCTCAGCAGCAACTACTTCTAAAGTTGCCAGCCCGCAGAGAAAAAAGCCTAGCAACCACCCCAATCGGTTTTTCGTATTGCTTACAATGAGCATTACAACCTCCCGGTAATATTCAAAATTATGGTGCCGACACACGGATTCGAACCGCGGACCTGATGATTACAAATCAACTGCTCTACCAACTGAGCTATGCCGGCTGAAGTATTGATTATAAATGCTTCAATCACTAATTGGCTTCTTAACGATCCTTAACCTTTTCTTCGATGAAATACGAACTAGATCCACCAGTTCATTTTCTACAATATTTGGGCTCTGCTGCTCTGAAGTATCTTGTAAATCAAATGCAAGCCCCTGCCCAGATTCTCGAGAGAAAATCCTCTTCACATCTTTAATTGAGACGTAAATTTCCCTAGGGATCGCATTAAAGCGAGCCGAAAAAGTGATTGCTTCATTTTCAATTCGCAGATCTCTTGTTGCGCCTGCACCAATGTTCAAAACGATTTCGCCATCCTGAGCGTGTTCCATAGGAACATTAGATGCTTCTGACACCCGAACCGAAAGATAGGGCGTTTGCGATGTATCACAACACCAATCATAAATAGCCCGAATAAGATAGGGCCAAGTTGAGGGAAGCGCCTTCACTTACGCATCACCTTTTCTGAGGGCGTTAATGCCTCAACAAAAGCAGAACGGCTAAATAATCGCTCCGCATACTTCATGATGGGAGCCGCTTGTTTGGGAAGATGGATACCATAAAGATCCAGTCGCCAAAGGAGTGGCGAGATAGCCACATCAAGCATAGAAAAATCGTCACCTAGCATATATTTCTGACGCAAAAAAACCGGAGCAATTTGAATCAAACCATCTCGAACCTGGCTCCTAGCCTGCTCAGCCTGACGTACCGTTCCGGATTCCATGGCTGGAATATACGAAAAAAGATCATCCTCAAAATGAAACAGAAACAATCTAGCTCTTGCTTTAAGCGCAGGATCAGCCGGCATCAATTGCGGATGCGGAAATCGGTCATCAATATACTCGTTAATGATATTTGATTCATAAAGTACAAAATCTCTATCTACTAAAACCGGTGTTTGATTGTAAGGATTCATCACAGCTAAATCCTCCGGTTTATCAAATAAATCCACATCTACAATCTGAAAATCCATACCTTTTTCTATTAAAACAATCCTACATCTTTGGCTAAAAGGGCATGTCGTGCCCGAGTAGAGCGTCATCATTTTTGTTGTCCCCCGTTTTTAATTAACGCCTTTTTCTTAACGTTCTTTATCAATGTATGTCCTTCCAAAATTCTCTTTTGACAGCCCAAGCCATGAAAGCAAAAAGAATCAGGAAGATAATCACGAGACTGCCAATTTGCTTGCGTTTTTCCGCCGCTGGCTCTCCCATATAAACTAAAAAATTTGTTAAATCTAACATCAGATCATCGAATGTGTCGGCTGTTAATGACCCTTCCGTTTCAACCGTTAGACTTAGTCCGCTCATAGAATGCACAGCACTAAAAACACCCTGTTCCTGCGAGAAGACGTTTGGCATGGCAACATTAGGATAAAGAAGGTTATTCCAACCCGTAGTTGCAGTGTCATCTTTATAAAAACTTCGTAGATACGTGTAGAGCCAATCTGCCCCTCTTGACCGAGAAACGACAGACAAATCAGGCGGCAACACACCGAACATGGCTTTTGCATCTGACGCTGGAATGGCACTCTTTATGGTGTCACCCACTTTAACCATATCGTCAGCAATAAAATACTGCTTGATCTGATTCTCTGAGAGGCCTATATCAGTAAGTCGGTTATAACGCATAGAAGCGGCTGAATGGCAACTCACGCACCGATCTACAAATATTTTTGCTCCCCGTTGTAGCGATTCCGCATCAGAGGCGTCAATATTAGCTCTATCCAGCCTATGCCCACCAACTGCTGCGCTTGCCAATCCAACTACAGACAAGAAACTCAAAAAGATTAAAGTACTCTTCATGAAGTCACCCGGTCTGGCTCCGCCTTTGTTCGATCAAGTCGAGAAACGATAGGTAAGGATAGGAAAAACAGAAAATAAAGTGCCGTACAAAGCTGTGCCACCAACGTGGCCACATCAGCACCTCCGATTTGACCCCAAATATTAATAGGCTTTAGCCCTAAATATCCAAGTAGCAAGAATGACACTACAAAAATCGCCAACGATGTCTTAAAAAGTAGCCCTTTATACCTTATTGATCGCACCGGGCTCTTATCCAACCAAGGTAACAAGAACAAAATGATGACTGCGCCACCCATAGCTAAAACACCCGGGAATTGAGAGCCAAACATCGGCGGAACCGCTCTTAAAATCGAGTAAAAAGGTGTGAAATACCAAACGGGCGCAATATGCGGTGGCGTTTTTAACGGATCTGCTGGAATGAAGTTGTTGTGCTCTAAGAAGTACCCACCCATTTCTGGGGCAAAGAAAACAATCGATGCAAATATGATCAGGAAGACCACAAGACCAAATAAATCTTTCACCGTGTAATAGGGATGGAAAGGGATACCATCCAGAGGCTTACCTGTTATTGGGTCTTTGTGTTTTTTAATGTCAATACCGTCAGGATTATTAGAGCCCACCTCATGGAGAGAAATAATGTGCGCCACCACAAGCCCAAGTAGAGCGATGGGCACGGCGATCACGTGTAGCGCGAAGAATCGACTTAGCGTTGCATCGGAAACAACGTAGTCTCCTCTAATCCAAATAGCCAAATCAGGACCAATAAAAGGAATAGCACCAAATAAGTTGACGATTACCTGAGCCCCCCAGTAAGACATTTGCCCCCAAGGCAAAAGATAACCAAAGAATGCTTCCGCCATCAGGCACAAGTAAATTACCATCCCAAAGATCCATAATAATTCTCGAGGCTTTCGGTATGAACCATACAAAAGCGCCCTAAACATGTGCAAGTAAATAACGACAAAGAACATGGACGCTCCAGTCGAGTGTATGTACCGAATTAACCATCCCGCAGGTACGTCCCTCATGATGTATTCCACAGATGCAAATGCTTTATCAGCATCTGGCTTGTAATGCATCGTAAGAAAAATGCCAGAAAGAATTTGTATCGCCAACACAACTAAGGCTAAAGCGCCAAAGAAGTACCAAAAGTTGAAATTCTTTGGTGCATAGTATTCAGTGAGATGCTCCCGCACCATCTTACTCATGGGGAAGCGTTCATCAATCCAGGTCATTACTGGTCTAAGCATCAAATTAACTCCTAGCTACGTCGTCCCCAATTAACAATCGGGAATCAGATAAAAATTGGTGCGGAGGAACCTCTAGATTCGCGGGTGCTGGCACACCTTTATATACGCGCCCAGCAAGATCAAATTTAGAGCCGTGGCAGGGACAAAAGAACCCCCCATTCCAGTCTGCCCCAAGGCCAGAAGCTGCTCCCGCCTCAAGCTTTTGAGTGGGCGAGCAGCCAAGGTGGGTGCAAATACCCACTAAGACCAGATATTGAGGCTTAATTGAGCGCTCAACATTTTTCGCATAATCCGGCTGCATCGGCAATTTAGAGTCGGGATCTGACACGAGATTGGCAGTCTCCGCCAGCTTACTCAACATCTCATCCGTACGGTGCAAAATCCAAACCGGTTTCCCGCGCCACGCCTCCGTAATGAGCATTCCCGGTTCCAACTTAGTCAAGTCAACCTCTACGGGAGCACCTGCAGCTTTTGCCCGCTCGCTAGGCGCCATGCTGACAAAAAGTGGCGATATCGCAGCTAACGCGCCTACCGCACCGACCGCACCGGTCGATACAACAAGCATACGACGTTGCTCATTCACTGAATTTTCAGAACTCAACCTCAAACCTCCTCGAAACTAAACAATAGATTAGTAAAGAATCACTAAGTTTAATATTTTTTAATTATACAGCGTAGTGCAAAATTAAATCTAGACGTACCTTTATAACTACATGATTATATTGTTATTTTTGTGATATGCGTATGCCGCAATTCCAAACTAAATAAAATTGGTTAAACTTATACAATCAAAAGTTCTTCCCTAAAAATGGATCATCAATGAAAACAACAATTAAGTTGTTGGACGGCGTTGCCTTTAACGCAAATAGCGGTAGCGGGCACACCATAACAATGGATGGCTCAGCAGAAGCTGGTGGCAAGAATCAGGGGGCACGTCCCATGGAAATGCTTTTAATGGGCCTCGGCGGATGCAGCGCTTATGATGTAGTGACCATTTTGCGCAAATCACGGCAAAACATCACTGATCTCACCGTAGAAATTGAGGCAAAACGAGCAGAAACTGATCCAAAAATCTTCACCTGGATTCACTTACATTTCAAGATTTATGGGGAAAATATCAGCAAAAATATTGTAGAACGCGCGATCAACTTATCTGCGCAAAAGTATTGCTCCGCATCGATAATGCTCGGTAAATCAGCTCAAATTACTCATGATTTTGAAATTTATGTCCCCTCGGCCGAAAGTCAGGACTGAATTAAACAAAAAACGTTGTTCTTGTCATGATTTTCGACATCAAACCCATCAATACACTCACACGCTTAGGTAACGAACTCGCACCAAGACGCTGAGCGCGATCCGCGTGGTACCGCTCCTCCTGTTTCATTTGAGAAATAATTACGCGACTACGCACATCTTCGACAGGCAACCGGTCCAAGTGCTCAGACAGATGCGACTCAACTTGGCGTTCTGTTTCTCGCAAGAAACCAAGACTGGTTTGTGTACCAAACAGTCCCGCTAACATTCCAATAGCGAATGAACCACCATAAAATAGTGGATTGAGTACACTCGTTTTCCCACCCAATTCTTCTATTCGTTGCTTCGTCCACACAAGATGATCCAGCTCCTCTCGAGCTGATTGAATCAGCTCACCCTTAATGTCTGTATTTGTCTCAACCGCGGCTTGGCCCCGGTACAGCGCTTGGGCACACACTTCACCCGTATGATTCACTCGCATAAATTTAGCAGACATTTTTTTTTGCTGGTCATTAAGCTCTACATCGGACTCCGAAACCTGCAAATCACGATGCGCCGATACCGCCCCGGTTAATACCCTGAGACTCTGATCAAGCTCTTCAATCACTCCATCTACAAATGAAAACATCAACCACCCCTAATTCAAATTAGAATTTTGCATCATCCATCAATATCAAATCTCATATCACTTCTCCAACGCTCTTTGCATTTCCTCTAGCTCCCGCAGACGAGAAACAACCGAAGTACGCAGAAAAAAATCACCATCGGTTGCTCTTTGTGCTGAAAGCAGCTCATTAATAGCTCCGACTAAATTTCCCTTCAATGCAAGACCCTCTGCATAATCTAGGTGCATGGCCATTTTTCGTTTCAAACCAGCATATGCTTTTGCTCGATATTCATAATACCTCGAGTCACGGACTTCAGCATTCCAAACAAGGTTCGACATTAATTTTTCTAAATCTGTAAATCTCTCAGAGGACAAGAGAAGTTCCGCGTAACCATACGCGAGTGACTTTCTCGTTGGATATCGCACCAAAGCCTCAGCATACAACGCGTCAGCACGCTCAAGATCCCCGAACAACCGCTCGAAATCAGCCTCTAACGACAAGAGCATTGGATGTCCTGGCTCGAAGCTCAATGCTGTATCGAGCTCTGCTCTCGCCTCATCAAGCGTGACCACATTTAACTCGTTTGAAAATATCTGAGCACAAAGTAACCCATACATTCCGGCGACTCTAGCTTTTTTGTCTTGCGAATTAAGTTGTTCTTTAAATAATTCAATCGCTTTTAAAGATCCATCTTGGTAGATCCTTAAACGAGCCTTAACAAACAGGAGCGCGATACTGTCTTCAACTTGATTTGAAGACACTTTCGCTAATCTAGCCTCTATGTCAGCAATCCTCTCTGAATTAATAGGATGAGTTCTCAAATAATCAGGAATTCCTGATTCATAAAGTCTTGATTGGCGTTGCAAATATTTAAAAAATAACGGGACCTGATGAGGGTCAAACTTGGCCTGCTTCAGTATTCGAAGCCCAATGCGATCGGCCTCCCGCTCATGCTCGCGTGTAAAATTTAACTGACTCTGTATCGGTAACGCAGCAGAAGTCATCACAGCAGCCTGCGCAACATCTCCGTTTGATCGAGCCGCTAGAATGGCTGCCGCCATGGCCGCTAATGAACCGATTCGCACCCTGCTTTGTCCCGCAATAACTCGGGCGATGTGTCTCTGCGTCACATGAGCGATTTCATGCGCCAAGACTCCAGCCAACATCGACTCATTATCCGAATCTAGAATCAATCCAGAATGAACGCCAACATACCCACCGGGTAAGGCAAAAGCATTTAGTGTCTGATTAATAAGCACAAAAAAATAAAAGTCAGTAGCGGGAGAATCGCTATTGGCTACTAATTGATACCCTAGGTGGTTGAGGTAATCAGCAATCTCGGGATCCGACACGTAAGCAGGTCTTGATCGTATATTACCCATGATCGATGCCCCGATAGTCTGCTCTTGAAATGGAGAAAAATCATCACGAGATGGGTCCCCCAAATCAGGAAGATCTTGGGCTAGCGCACTTTTCCCTGCCCACATCACATAGAAAAAAATTAACAAAAGTATCCGATTCACAGTGTTATCATAAACGATACATACAATCTCAATAACTTTATCATTGAAAAGTTCAACTAAAGTGAATTTCTGAAGGACGTTAATACCTTGAGTGACTTAACCCATTTTGATGTGACTGGACAAGCGCATATGGTTGACGTGGGAGATAAAGACGAAACCAAGCGAGTGGCTATTGCCAGCGGCATCATCAGCATGCTCCCCGACACGCTTAGACTGATTCAAGCAGGAGAGGCCAAAAAAGGCGACGTACTTGGTATCGCCAGAATCGCTGCGATTCAGGCATCTAAACGAACATCTGAATTAATTCCTTTGTGCCACCCACTGACCATTACTCGAGTTACCGTAGATTTCAATATCCAACAAAATTTTCACTCGGTTCTGTGTACCGCTAGGGTAGAAACATGGGGAAAGACTGGCGTTGAAATGGAGGCGCTAACAGCTGTGTCCGTTGGGTTACTCACCATCTACGATATGTGTAAAGCAGTAGACCGCGGTATGTTAATGCGTGATGTGAGGCTCTTAGAAAAAAGTGGTGGTAAATCCGGCACATGGACTGCCGACGAGTGATTAAATAGGGACTTTTACATACTAATTTGATTCTAAAAAAATGGTACGAACTTTACGAAAACACAAACTGATCCCTCCCTTATCTTTCTTCTTAAGCCTATTGGCTATCCTGTTATCGCCGATTAACTCTAAAGCAGAAACTGATTCTGTTCGCAGTGGCCGGGAGCTTACTCACAATTATGATTATGGAAATTGTCTTGCTTGTCACAGCGCCCCCAACGATAAGCTCGCAGTAACCCTAGCTAATATTGCTCCGCCACTTAAGGACATGAAACGTCGGTTCCCCTCTAGAGAAGTACTCTTCAAACAAATTTGGGACGCGCGGGATACTTACCCGGATACGATCATGCCACCTTTTGGCGCGCACGAAATTTTAAGCGAAGCACAAATTCAAACGATCATCGATTACCTTTACACGCTATAGAATTTATGACGCTTTCAAAACAACGTAGAGCATTTCTCCAATCAGCACTTACAATAATAAGTACGCTATTAATACCCATCAACGGGTACGCACGCTGGAATGAAAAAGCCTACAATGAGATCGATATCGTTAATACATTTCGGAGTATTGGAATAAGAAACCCAGACGAGCTGCGTGATGCGGGCAAAAACATCGAGCTGTCCCTACCCGAAATTGCTGAAAATGGCGCAATCGTTCCTATCAAGATTCTTAGCAAAATTCCAAAAACTGAGCGAATTTTTGTGTTCGCGGAAAAGAATCCTCAACCCTTAGTGTCAGATTACATGTTCACGGCTGGCGTAGAACCATTCATTGCATCTAGGATAAAGATGGGTGAGACAGCATTTGTGCATGTCATCGTATTGGCGGAAGGGATTTTCTACAGAAGTGCTCGACAAGTTAATGTAACTATCGGCGGTTGCGGAGAAGAATAAATCAGAGAAAGATACGAAAAAAAATGGATAAAACAGTACGCTTTAGAGTAAGCCTTAAAGACAACGTAGCGGATGTCAAAATAATGATTTTCCATCCAATGGAAACGGGTTATCGAAAAGATAAGCATACGAAGGAATTGATTCCAAAGTACTTCATTCATACCGTCAAAATTAGCCATAATGGAAAACCAATCATGCAAGCTCACTGGAGCCGATCCGTGTCCAAAAATCCGTATTTGAACTACTGGGTGCCTAACGCGGTTGGTGGTGATGAGTTGAGCGTCGAGTGGGAGGACAACATGGGTGCATCAGGGGTCGGAAAGACGACGATCTCCTAAGATACTGCCATGCGCCCTCTTAAATATCTTACAGCTCTAATCATTCTTATTGCATCTTCTCAGACATGGAGCAACCCAGAAGAAGACCGACAGCTGTTTATAGCTACTTTCGCAGCGAACATACCTGACGTACCTATATCTCAATACATCCACGGCTCTATGATGTTGAGTGAAGATGCGCTTGATCAATACAACAGTATCATGGATTTCCCACCTTTTCAGGAGATGATCGATCAAGGTAAAAAAATATGGGGTACCCTTTTTAAGAATGGCCAAACATTTGATAATTGCTTTGAGAATAAAGGAGTTAATGTCGCTGGCAAATTTCCTTACTACGATACAACATACAAACAAGTAGTCACATTTGAAATGGCGCTCAATTTTTGTCTCGAGCAAAACGGGGAAACAAAGTTGAATCATATTGATCCCGAAACGATGGGAGCTCTAAGTGCTTACGCGAGATCTTTATCAGACGGCATGCTGATGCAAATTGAAGTGTCCACCGAAGAAGCCTTAATTAAGTATGCGCTCGGCAAGTCCTTCTATTTTAGACGCATTGGTCAATATAACTTAGCCTGTGCATCCTGCCACCTAACAAACGGAGGCCGCTATTTTCGAGATGAGCTCCTGTCTCCAACTATTGGCCAGGCCGTTCATTTTCCCGTATTTAGAGGAGGGGAGCGTCTCTACACACTACAGATGAGATACCAGCGCTGCATGGAGGCAGTTGGCGCCGTTCCATTTGAATCTGGAAGCGAAGTGCTTAATAACCTAGAGTTCTTTCATTCATACCTGAGTAACGGATTACCCCTACAATCATCTGTCTACCGTCGCTAAATTTAGAGGCTAAGCTTTCAGAATTGAAGCGAGGCAAACTTCAACAGTAGTCCTAAAACTGCAACAAACAACAGTCGTTCCATGATTGTTATTTTAATTTTCATGCATATCACCGTTAATCATTAATCTATATCCATAGCTGATTACAGCTATACTAAAAACGACGTAAGACCTATTCTGTCGCTACAAATTCAAGGTATTGAGCTTGACTCATTAGCGCCTCAATGGGTCTCACATCTATCACCTTCACCTTAAATATCCATGTCTTTTGAGGCAGTTCATTAATTAATTCGGGCTGCTCTCTCAATACCTCATTGACAGCGACAACCTCTCCAGCCACCGGGATAAATAAGTCAGATGCAGTCTTCACCGACTCGATAAGCCCACATTGCTCGCCTGCTTTGAATACAGAACCCAGTGAGGGCAACTCAATATAGACTACGTCCCCGAGAGAATCCTGAGCGTAATCACTTATACCAACTGATGCAACACCCTCTTCATTAAGTTGGATCCACTGATGCGTCTCGCTAAACTTTATCTTCTCATCATTTAACATTCTCACTCCAAAAATTCTGATCTACTCGTGCATAAGTACTAGCAGAATAGCGCAACTAAAGTCTGTTCTTTTTCGGATAAAACAGATAACTATCAAAGGCAAACGGAGGAGCACCCTCAATACGAAACATTAAATTTAATTGTTGTTCTCCCTTAGCTTTTATTCCCGCTTGCGTAGTCTCCCCAATATACTCGATCGGATAAATAACTCGGCTTGTAACAATTCGTCCTTGAGCGTCAGTTAATTTCAGTTCCATTGCTGGAAATTGCAACTGCTGTTTTCCAACGTTCTGAATCGTCGCGCGAAACTGGTAATAAGAATCCCCCCAATCAGGCCTAACCAAGAGGTCCGCTCCAATCAACCTTAACGCATTAATCTGTCTAGGGATCCCGACCTCACAACCAAGAGTGCCACATATTTTTACAGCCCCTTTAGCAACAAGAGGGCTATTTACGTATATCTGCCGATTAAAGCCAAACATGAGAATTAATATAAAAATTAAAAAGAACATGAGATTCGCATACCACCAACGCGACCTCGACACCGGGAGAGGTGCGAACACGGCTTCGTATAAGTTTGTATCAACTTCCGCCGAGCGAACCACTCGAACGGCCACGTCCTGCAATGCCGCATCTTTCTTCCCGACGGCCTTCTTTGCACCGTTAGAGCTACCTAAATCCAATGTATGCCTCTGGCCGAAACGACTCTTCTCTTTTATTGCCTCATCTAGCGTAACTTTTATAGGCTCTTCCAAAATGTCAAAACGATAGTGGGCATATCCATCGAAAGAATTGCTACAAGAGAGGCACTCAACACGACCGGATTGCTCCATGAGTCGCGTTGAAGTCGACCCGAACAAATGTGTGCACTTGGGACAGACAAGAAATAATTCCATAGCGTTATAAACTCAGCTTGGTGCCTTGTAAACAAACCCAATCATCCATGGTTTGAAATGTGCTCATTTCAAACCATTGCCCGTAAATACCAAGCAACTCTTGCTCATGAGCCACCAAAATACCTGACAACACAATGTGTCCACCTGGCTTAACCAGCTTATCTAACAATGGCGCTAAGACCTTTAAAGGTGCTGGCAGAATATTTGCAATGACGATATCTACTTGTTCTGTAAAAGTGTCTCCCGCAGGAACCACCTTCAAATCAACCCCGTTTCTATACGCATTGTACCGAGTTGCCTCTAAGGCATCTTCATCTATATCGATTCCAACTACGCTACCTGCACCAAACATCTTTGCGGCTATTCCTAAAACCCCAGATCCACAGCCATAGTCTATGACTTCCTGCCCGGGAACTAAATTGTTCTCTAGCCAATGCAAGCAAAGTTGTGTCGTAGCATGACTGCCTGTACCAAATGCAAGACCCGGATCAAGAATAATATTGATTTTTGACGCACGTTTGCCGGCCGACCAACTCGGTGAAATTTGCAAGCGCTTTGTAATTTGGATGGATTCAAATTGCTGCTGTGTTAGCCTGACCCAATCTTGATCATCAATAAGGCGTACTTGAGGCGTTGGTAACTGTATGGGTTGCAGGGCATCAGACACAATGGAAATAATATCAGTAACGTCAATATCTTGATCAAAAAGTCCGACAACCAAATTGTCCCTCCAAGAAAGCAGAATTTCCTCTCCTGGTTCGAGATAAATCGCCTTCTCGTTGAGTGACCCCTCATCCGCATCAGTGATGTCGACCGATAGAGCTCCAGCTTCGAACAACACATCGCTCAAGGCCTCCAGGTGTGCTCCAGAAACTTTGAACTCTAAAGCCTGCCAAGCCATGATTAAGACACAAGAAGATCGCTGAAAATAAACTCCACTAAGGGTTAGCGAGTTTTTTCTCAAGGTAATGAATACTTACACCACCTTCAATAAAATTTGCATCGGACACCAATTCACGGTGCAGCGGAATATTAGTCTCAATCCCCTCGACAATCATCTCAGATAGCGCAACTTTCATCCTAGCAAGTGCTTGCGCTCGCGTGTCTCCGTGCGCAATTAACTTGCCGATTAAAGAATCATAGTATGGCGGCACATAATAATTCTGATATGCGTGTGAATCTACGCGAATGCCAGGTCCGCCGGGGATATGGAGCGTAGTAATCGTTCCGGGTGATGGAGTAAATTTGAAGGGATGTTCGGCATTGATCCTGCACTCAATTGCGTGCCCCTTAAATTGAATATCTTTTTGCCGAAAGGGTAATTTATCTCCATACGCAACAGAAATTTGGGTTTTTACGATATCTACGCCTGTAATCATTTCGGTTACAGGGTGCTCTACTTGTACCCTTGTATTCATCTCAATGAAATAAAATTTTTTATTCTCATATAAAAACTCAAACGTTCCAGCTCCTCGATATCCAATTTTTCGGCATGCCTCGGCACACTTCTCCCCAATTTTTACTCTCTCCCTGGGTGGAATATGTGGTGCTGGTGCCTCTTCAATAACCTTTTGATGGCGTCGCTGTAAGGAGCAATCTCTATCACCCAAATATATAGCGTGCTTATGTTGATCGGCTAAAACTTGAACTTCAATATGTCGCGGATTCTCTAAAAACTTTTCCATGTAAACAGTTGGATTACCAAAGGCTACTTGAGCTTCTTGTTTTGTCATGTTCACCGCATTAAGCAATGCCGCTTCGGTGTGAACAACTCTCATACCCCGCCCTCCCCCACCTCCAGAAGCTTTTATGATCACGGGATAGCCAACATCTCTGGCAATAACTACAATTTCTTTTGGGTCACTAGGAAGAGCCCCCTTGCTTCCGGGGACAACAGGTATACCAGCTTTGATCATCGCAGCTTTTGCGCTGACCTTATCGCCCATTAGCCTGATCGTCTCTGGTTTTGGCCCAATGAAGACAAACCCGCTTTGCTCAACCCGCTCAGCAAAATCGGCATTCTCCGACAAAAAGCCATAGCCCGGATGAATCGCTTGCGCATCAGTTACTTCAGCTGCACTAATGATTGCCGGTACATTCAGATAAGAGTCCGTGCTCGAAGCTGGGCCGATACATACTGACTCATCTGCAAGGCGCACATACTTAGCTTCTGCATCCGCCTCAGAATGGACGGCTACAGTTTTAATGCCCATCTGCCTACACGCTCGCTGAATTCTCAGAGCGATCTCGCCGCGATTCGCAATTAAAATCTTGTCAAACATAAATGTTTTTACACCCCATTATCGAATTTCTTACAAATATAAAGTCTAGATTTATAAAACCTCACATTGGGGTTAAGTAATCAGAAAAAGCGGCTGGCCATACTCAATAGGTTGTCCGTTTTCAACGAGAATTTTTTTAATAACGCCGGACTTCTCGGACTCAATTTCATTAAGCAACTTCATTGCCTCAACAATACACAACGTCTCGCCCTCGGAGACTGTCTGGCCGACCTCAACAAATGGTGCAGATTCCGGGTTAGAACCACGGTAGAACGTGCCTACCATAGGAGACTTCATCACAAACCCTTCATCTACAGGAACCACCTCAACAACTGCAGCCACCTCTGACTGGACGAGCGGCGCTACCAAACGCGTCTCCGGTGGCGGTGTATCGGATGAAATTGGCCTACTGTTGCCACTATTAATTCGAACTGTCTCCTCACCTTCTGTGATTTCAAGCTCACCAATCCCGGACTCCTGCACGAGATCAATTAATTTTTTTAATTTTCTTAAATCCATTACAAGCTTCCCTTCAGTTTTCCCAGTACATAATCTAACGCAACGTCATAACCCATAGCGCCGAGTCCGCAGATCACTGCGTCAGCCTTATCACTAAGATACGAATGATGGCGAAAGCGCTCACGCTTGTAGATATTCGATAAATGAACTTCAACAAAAGGAACATCAACGGCCGAGATCGCATCACGGATGGCGATGCTGGTGTGGGTATAAGCCGCGGCGTTGATAATCAAAAATTTTGCTCCAGCCGTTCTTATTTGCTGAATAAGGCTGACTAACTCACCTTCGTAATTGGTTTGACAACATACTAATTTTATCTTGGCTACTTGCGCTTTCGAAACCATCCTCGCTTCTATTGAGGCGAGCGTCTCAACACCGTATAAGCCGGGCTCTCGCGTGCCCAATAGATTGAGATTTGGACCGTTCAGCACAAGAATATCGCAGGCCTCTAGTGGTATACGTTCATTTGACATATTCAAAGCCTTAAATTTAGTATAAAAAGCGTAAATGGGTATCTATTTATGTAACTTAACAGCATGTTCGCCGATTATACACGCATTTATGGTGTCTTAAACCGAAAGAGTGGCCATCTCTATAGCGCCCACTTTAGAAAACCTGAATTAAGGCCAACGTAGACCAGCTCATTAGCGATTCTAACGTGTTTTAGAAGCAATTTAGCGGATTTTATCTACAAATTGTCGTATTTTAGACTCTGGAACTGCGCCAGAATGGATATCGACCAAGTCTCCTGAGGGGCTTAAAAACACCGTGAAAGGTAGCCCTGAACGTTGGTTACCAAGAATCTCTGAAATGCGAAGAGCGTCCCCGGACCCAATCAATATGGGGTAATTTATCTCATTATCCCCAACGAATTCACGAACACGATCAACATCATCCAAGGCGATCCCAATGAAAGTGACATTACGATCCCCAAACTCATCTTGAAGCCGAACGAATAGAGGAATCTCCTCGAGGCAGGGTGGACACCAGGTCGCCCAAAAATTAACAATTCGATAACTACCCTCCCAACTTGAGATCTGCTGCCAATTTCCACTGAGATCCTTGAACTGAGCTCGTTGCGCACCTCTGAATGCGCGTTCATCTAATTCTGGACGACTATTACTCAACAAAATACCAGCTACTACCGACGCAATCACGACACAAGTTACGAACAAGCGTCTCGTCACTATTTTCAATCCACCGTTATTCATTGAGGGCCGGGGAAAGTAGTAAAGCTCAATACATTACGATCAGGCAAAAAACAAATACCCTCGTCTGAACATCCTTGATGCCATGCGGTGACGCTTAATGAGTCGCTTCGCCGACCGACTCTAGTAAAGTTTAGATCCAAAGTAATGAGAACTTCTCCTCTATAAATCTCTACTTCTCCAAAAAATTCATCGTTATGCCTCAAAGACTCCGGAAACGAAACCTGACTAACGATCACATCAGAGTCTAACACTTGAAACGAGAAACTACGCTTATACAAATAGCAACAGGGGTGAATATCGTAAGCGAGTACTAACTTATTACCCTTGACTAACGTTGCAGATAACCTATAAAAGTCGCTCGCGCCAGGCGTCTCAGCCCTGCTGGATACAACAAACTGTGGGAAGCAGCAAAAGACTAACAATGCGACGATGCATCGATTGAGGACGAACATTCTAGTCATCTGACACACGGCTTGTTATCGGCACACCGTCCTGTACTGTCGCGTACCGTAAGCGTACCTTAAGCTCTTTTTTCATCCGATCATTCAAAACCAATCGAGACTCCGCGTGAAATGACCACAACATTTCAGGTAACACGTCTCTCGCTTCAGACTTAGTGATTCGTCTCAGCTTTGAGAGCCCTGACCTATCCGCTACCAGATCTAAATAATCACCAATTTTTATCCTCGAATCATCAATACAATTGTATATTCGACCGCTCTTACCCCGGAAAAGTGTCAGAAAAACTATCTGCGCCAAATCGTCAGCATGAATATGGTTAGAGAAGCTATCCTCATCAGCCATTAAAGTCGGCAACTCCTTCTTGAGCCTACTCAACGGAAGTCGATCGGACGCATAGATCCCTGGCACTCGCAGAATCATTGACGCACACCCCGTGCGTTGCGACCAGGCTCGCACTTGCGCTTCTGCATCAAGCCGTCTTCGTGCACGGCCTGTTTGAGGGTTAGTCGCCCGCGTTTCACTCACACATTCACCCGCGCAATCGCCATAGACACCGGTCGTGCTCATATAAACAAGTCGCTGTGGTATGCTTACACCTGATGCAATAGATCTTAAAAAATTGCGAATTCGCATATCAGTATCCCCGGATGAATTTGGAGGCGCGAGATAAATCACACCTTCCGACAGGCCCGCCAGCTTCTGCAGAGTTCTCGGTTCATCAAGATCTGCATGCAACCAATTGATTGATCTTATCCAGGAAGGAGACTCCCCAGTCTTCGTCCTCGATACAACAGACAAGTTAAAACGAGAGGCATAACGGGCGGCAAATCGTTTCCCAACATCTCCAAACCCGACGATCAACAACCTATGCATATTCAATATTTATTTCAGTTACGCTCATAATATTTAGGTATTAAAATTTATCACTAACTCAGTTTAAGGTTATCTTCACAATGGCGCATAAAGTCACGATCCAACCTAGCGGCAATTCATTCACAACCGAAGAAAACGAAACCATCCTCGCGGCGGCAATGCGCTCTGGATATACGCTACCATACGGATGCCGTAATGGGGCTTGCGCAGCATGCAAAGGGAAGATTATCGAGGGAACGGTCGATCACGGTAACCCTCAAAGCTCTGCACTCGTCGATTTCGAAAAACGTAATGGCCTTACTTTGTTCTGCCAAGCAATCCCTCTCAGTAATCTAATTATCGAGGCGAGAGAGATCGAAACAACTGGAGATATTGAAGTTCGTCGATTGCCAAGTCGCGTCCAGTCAATACTTCGCGTTACCGACGACATTATTATCCTAAAGTTAAAACTGCCATCTAACGAACGTTTCCAATTTTTTGCAGGGCAGTACATTGATGTCCTGTTAAGTGGGGGGAAACGACGCAGCTACTCGATGGGCAACCCCCCACATGAATCCGAATATCTCGAATTGCATGTCCGAAACATGGCGAATGGCGCTTTCACAACACAAGTTTTTGAGACACTTAAAGAGAA
Source organism: Pseudomonadota bacterium (assembly GCA_027624715.1). NCBI lineage: Bacteria > Pseudomonadati > Pseudomonadota > Pseudomonadota bacterium. The sequence continues at coordinate 3,383 of JAQBTV010000010.1, read as the reverse complement.
AGATATCCTTAGGTTTGAGGGGCCCCTCGGAACCTTTTTCCTGCGAGAAGACACCGACAAACCCATAATCTTTGTCGCTAGTGGAACTGGTTTTGCTCCAATTAAAAGTATTATTGAATATACCTTTGAACAAGGTATTGACCGGCCGATGGCGCTCTACTGGGGTGGACGAAGACCTGGAGATATCTACATGAGCGATCTGGCTAGTCAGTGGCAAAAAGATCATCAAAACTTTAGTTTCATTCCTGTCGTCTCCGATGGCGAACTAGAAGATAAATGGGAGGGGCGAACCGGCATGGTTCATATCGCCGCAATGGAAGATTTTCCTGATATGGCGAACCATGAGGCGTATTCATGCGGCGTGCCTGCAATGGTAGAAGCCGCCCATAAAGACTTCACCGAGCAGTGCGGTTTGCCTGAGGACGCATTTTTCGCTGATGCGTTTACCCCTTCGGTTGATCCAAAACCTTAGGAACTAACCACTATTTCTGAGGCCAGCTGAAATCCCATTAATCGTTTGGAGTATCGAGCGCTTTAGCTGTTCATCATGATTACCGCAACGGTATCGCTGCATCAATTCAATTTGCAAATGATTTAACGTATCAATGTATGGCGATCGACTCTGCACACTTCTTGATAGAGCCGGGTTTTTCTCGAGTAAATAGGTTTGGTCACTAATCTTAAGCAACCATTTAACTGAAAGCTCCCACTCCTCTTCAATCCGCCGGAAAATACGATCTCTGAGGTCAACATCTTGAACCAATTCAGCATACCGACGGGCAATACCAAAATCACTTTTAGCGAGCACCATGTCCATATTTGAAAGCATGACATTGAAAAATGCCCAATCTCTATACATACCCTGCAACTTCTCAACCGCATCGTCACCGTGACTTTCAACCCACACTTGGACAGCCGAGCCAAAACCGTACCAACCAGGCAGCATTATCCTTGCTAGAGACCATGAAAATACCCAGGAAACCGCCCTCAAATCCTCAATACGCGTAGACTTGCTCCGAGACGCCGGCCGACTTCCCACATTAAGATCAGCAATTTCTGCAATAGGTGTTGCTTGATAGAAAAACTCAACGAATCCAGGATCATCAAAAACCAACGAACGGTAGGCGACAAAACTGTCTCGTGCCATTTCACGCAAAATATCTTCATATTCGGAAAGTATCACTGACTGATTCAGACTCTGTGGGACTAAAGTCGCTTGAAGCGTTGCTGCCACTAAGGTTTCAAGATTGCGTCGACCAATTTCAGGGTCAGAATATTTACTGGCAATTACTTCTCCCTGTTCTGTAATTCTAATCTGACCGGCTACACTTCCTGAAGGTTGAGCGAGGATCGCCTCATAACTAGGCCCCCCACCGCGACCAACTGTCCCGCCTCGGCCATGAAATATCCTCAACTTCACGCCGTGCTTTTCAAATACCTTAACGAGTTCTTTTTCTGCATTGTAAATCTCCCAGGTCGCCGTTAGGTAGCCTCCATCTTTGTTGCTATCTGAATAGCCCAACATGACTTCCTGAACGTTATCTTTATTACGCAACAATTTTCTATAAAAAGGATCAGAAAAAAGGACACTCATCACATCAGAAGAATTTCTTAAATCCTCAATCGTTTCAAATAATGGCACTATATTCATAGATGAGTATGGATTTTCCCCAGCACTTAAACCGCCGGACTCCTTTAAAAGTAGCGCCACCTCAAGAATATCGCTTACATCGTTAGTTTGGGAAATCACATAATTTGAAATTGAAGCCTTGCCGTAGTCTCCTTGCAGCTTATTAGCGTTATCTAATATCTTTAATTCCTTGCGGGTCAATTCATCATAATTAAGAAAAGTTGACCTAAGCGGCCTGTTTACTCTTAACTCGCTTAGCAACCAACTCCGCTTTTCCTTTTCATCAAGCCCCCCATAACCTAACCTGCTCATGCCCCGCGCAAAAAGATCAGATATCACGCTTTCATGAACCCCTGAATGCTGTCTTAAGTCTAGCGAAGCCAAGTGAAAACCAAAAATATCTGCCGCTCTTAGTAGGGCTCGAATTCTTCCACGCGCGACTAGAGCACTCCTATTTTGGTAAAGCGAATCACTGACAATTTTTAGGTCAGTAGAAAACTCTTCAGGACTTAAATAAACGAGTGGCGCATTTTCAATCGAAGAAGAGGCTTTTCGCCCCTCACCAAACGTATTCGCCAACCGAGTACGTATTGCCATTAACGCGCGTCGATAGTGTTCGTCTTTCATATGGTCAGAAATATCCATTGACTGATCTGCCAAAGCAATCAATTGATCAGTAACCTGAACACGCCAATCTGACTGAGATAGCTCACCAGTCAACGCCTCAAGTTCCCGTCGATAAAACTGGTACAACACTTGACTTTGTTTACCGACGGCATACGTCATAACCTCGTCATTGACAAAGGGGTTGCCATCTCGATCTCCTCCAATCCAGCTGCCCATCTTAAAAAAGCTTGCCAAAGCTGAGGGAGGGGTCGATTGTATCGAACCTGAATACATACGATCTTCAATATCGCCGTATAGACGAGGAAGTTCAGTTAAAAAAGTGGACTCATAATATGAAATTCCATTGTCTATTTCGTCCTGCACACTGAGCTTCAACTCCCGCAAAATTCGGGTCTGCCAAAGGGTAAGTATGGCCCTACGGAGCAACTCATCATTTCTGGATAACTCGACTGGCGTTAAATTCTCTCGATCTCTTTTGTTCAGTAAATCGACAATCGTTTTTTTAAGATCTAAGATGCTTTTTCGCTGCACCTCGGTCGGGTGTGCAGTGAGAACTGGGACTATTAAGCTGGAAGAAAAAAATTCTTCAAGGTCATGCAATGATAATGCTTGAATTTCTGGCATCATCATCACCGCATCCAGAGATCCGGCTTGCGGCCCCGAGCGAGCAGCCTCATGCGCACGGCGGCGGCGAACATGATGCTGGTCTTCAGCGATATTAGCTAATAAGGAAAAATAACAATAAGCCCTAATGACAACGCTGGTCTCAAAACTATCTAAGGATCTCAGTCTTTTAAATAACTTACGTTTAGCTCCATCGGAACCTCTGCGTTGAAGCAAAACCGATAACTGCCGAGTTTTTTCAACAAGATTAAATATTGTCTGCCCCTCATGATCACGAATCGTGTCTCCGAGCATACCTCCAAGAAGCCTCATATCCTTTCTAAGTACGTATTCCTTACGCGAGGGTTTCTTCGTTTTAATGTACTTGTTCATATGTCACCCATACTTAACTATCGCCCTTAGCGACTTGTCGTGCCACAGATAATTCCAACTGCACTTATGACTCTTTTAAACGGTTCATTCCTCGGTACAAAACAGAAAGTTCATATGCCACTTCTGTATT
>JAQBTV010000009.1 GCA_027624715.1 Pseudomonadota bacterium | reverse complement strand
AGGATAACTAGCTTTAACACTTTTAGATTCCTAGCCTCAAGGTCGAGCCTCTTATTAAAAAAATATTTAATAAGCACCACTGAAGATAAAAGAGTTAATTTGGAAGATTTAAATTGAAACATGCCATCGTTATCGGCGCAGGATTTGGTGGAATTGCAAGCGCCTTAAGACTTCGCGCAAAGAATTATGAAGTTACCTTAATCGAGCGATGCGAACAACTGGGTGGCAGAGCCCAATTTTTCGAAAGAAATGGCTTCCGGCATGACGCAGGCCCAACTGTTATTACTGCCCCTTTCCTATTCGAAGAGCTATTTGCTCTTTTCAATGAAAAATTCGCTGATCACGTTACGCTTGTCCTCCTAAAACCTTGGTATCGATTTGTCTTTGCCGATGGTGATCATTTTGATTATGGTGGTACGCTTGAAGAAACTTTAAGCGAAATTAATCGGATTGAACCTACTGATTGTGATGGCTATCTAAAATTATTAGCACACTCTAAGCGAATTTTCAATGTGGGTTTTGTTGAGCTAGCTACGGAGCCCTTCGATCGTCTTTGGACCATGATCAAGCAGATCCCTAGACTCATCGACCTGCAGTGCTACAAGACGGTTTGGCAATTAGTTAGCCAATATTTAAAAAATGACAAACTCCGTCAGGCATTTTCTATACAACCACTCTTGGTGGGTGGCAACCCTTTTGATACCACCAGCATTTACGGCTTGATTCATTACCTAGAAAGAGAATATGGCGTTTTTTTTGCAATGGGTGGAACGCACGCCATTACCCAAGCATTAGAGCAACTGATGCGACGTAATGGTATTCATATTGTTTTAGGTCAGACTGTAAAGTCGCTCGTCATTGAGACGGATGCGGCAACCGGAGTTCTGCTTGAGAACGGAAATACGCTGATGGCTGACGTAGTAGTATCAGATACCGACCCCGTCCACTTATATACCAAAATGATTAAGCCCAGTAAGCTGCATTTTTTGGCTCGCTTAAAGATTAAAAAAGCCAAACTCTCAATGGGTCTTTTTGTACTGTATTTTGGTACCACGAAAACCTATCCAGATATTGCACATCATACGATTTGGTTAGGTGAGCGTTATCAAGAATTACTAAAGGACATTTTTGATCGAAAGATCCTAACAGAGGACTTTTCATTGTATTTGCATCGTCCTACTGCCACCGATCCTAGCTTTGCCCCTAAAGGATGTGACAGTTTTTATGTTTTATGTCCAGTACCTAATCTATTGGGTGGGCAAGATTGGTCAATTGAAGGCCCTAACTTACGAGATCGTATCGTTACTGCACTTGAGAAAACGATCATGCCTAATCTTTCTCAAACCATTACAGATGATTTTTATATGACACCTGAGGACTTTAAAGAAAATTACTTAAGCTCTCAAGGATCTGGATTTTCGATCTCCCCACTATTTACTCAGTCAGCGTGGTTCCGCTTTCATAACAAGGCTGAAGGTATTAAGAATCTCTTTTTAGTTGGTGCCGGGAGTCATCCCGGGGCTGGTCTACCCGGCGTCATCTCGTCGGCTAAATTGATCGATAAATTGATTCCGAGCGTCGGAGAGGTCAAACTTTTTTGAAATTAACCACTCCTCATTCAGTTGCTCATCAACTACTGCAAAATAAGGGTAAAAGCTTTTATTGGGCGAGTCATTTTTTAGGGAAAAAATATCGTCACAGAGCAATGCGACTCTATGGTTTTTGCAGATATCTTGATGACATGGTCGATGAAGAGGGTCAAGTAGATTCGGGCAAACAAAATATTATGGAGGCGCGTCAAGCGCTATTACAGGGATCTACAGATCAAGCCAGCTTGAGCAGTGGCATTGAATTAATCCAGCAATGTCATATCCCGCAAGAGGTTGTTTTTGATCTAATTGCAGGAATTGAGTCAGATACTGAACTCGTTAGGATAGTGAATGAGCCTGATTTGCTTCATTACTGTTATCAGGTAGCCGGCACGGTTGGACTGATGATGTGCTACGCCTTAGATGTTCAAGACCAGAATGCGAAGCCCTATGCGATTGATTTGGGGATAGCAATGCAACTCACTAATATCTGCAGAGATATCAAGGCGGATGCTTTGGTGAATCGTCAATATATTCCCAATAGCTTAATCGGGAACATTGAAGTAGCTCACCTAATTGCCCCCAATGAAGAACAAGCAACAGTTTTACGGCTTGCAGTTGCTAGTCTTTTAAAGTTGGCGGATCACTATTATCAAAGTGGAGAAAAGGGGCTGTTCTATTTACCACTGCGGGCGAGGATCTCCATTCTCATTGCAGCTCGTATTTATCACGATATTGGCAATCAGCTGGCATCAGAAGACTATGCCTATTGGGATCGACGCATGGTTGTTTCTACTCCAAGAAAAATTGTTATTACCTGCTTAACGATAGTGACGGCATGCTTTAACCCCCATTTTTGGTTTCGCCCAAAAAATCATGATGTAGCGCTACAGAAACCATTGCATCCTCACACGTATGTTGGGCTTTCTAAAATGAACCATATTGTCACCGATGTCATTGTGATTGGCGCAGGCTGCGCAGGATTAAGTCTTGGCTTCAATCTAGCCGAGATGGGTGAAGATGCTCCTAAAACCATTTTTCTTGAACAACGGACTGAGTACCATAATGATCGAACTTGGTGCTTCTGGGGACATCCAAAAACGCCGTTCATGGAGTTGGTTCAAAATCGCTGGTCAAAAGTGCAAGTTAAAGATTCTCAGCAGCGGAGTGCGCTCATTGAGTGTGAAGCCTCCCCTTATCAACTGTTAATTGCCAGTGACTTCTACCAACACACCCTAGAGACGATTGAGAAAAATAATAAGCTACAGCTACGTAAGGGCATCAAACTGACCAATGAACCATTCCAGTTGGATAATGGCTGGTTAGTTCAAACAGATGCTGGAAGTTTTATAAGCAAAATAATTATTGATACACGTCCTCTTCCGATGGATACGATGGGAGATATCACACTCTGGCAATCCTTCGTAGGCTATGAGATTGAATGTAACAATCCCTTATTTGATCCAAATACAGCCCACCTGATGGACTTTTGTGAGGCAAACAATGATTTTGTTGGCTTTACTTATGTTTTGCCCTTTTCAACAACAAAAGCATTAATTGAATTTACCAGCTTTGGAAGTCAAGCCTATTCCAAAGACGATCTTTTAGAAAGATTAAATAAAACAGTTTCGGAGTATGTAGGGGAAAGTCCATTTTCAATTATTAGGACAGAATCGGGTCTCATACCAATGGGATTGGGTGCTAGACATCCAAAGCACAGCAGTGCGATTCCGAAAAGTTATGCACAGGTTGGTGTAACAGCAGGTTCAGCTAGGCCGGCTACTGGTTATACATTTCAACGGATCCAAACTTGGGCGCAAGAGTGCGCAAAAGAACTTCGTAGAACAGGTCTACCAGTCGCGCAACCTACCGACCCCTTTCTAATATCAAAAATGGATAATATCTTTTTAAATGTGCTGCGAAATAATCCCGCGATGGGATCGTCGCTATTTATGGATATGTTTTCTAAGGTAAGCCATCCAAGACTGATTCGTTTTCTATCTGATCACGGCGGTATATTAGATTACCTTGCAGTAGTCACTGCTTTGCCACCGCTCCCTTTCTTAAAGGAAGTCTTTCGTTTTCCAAAGAGATGAAGTCGATGAATCAGATTAAAGCCCAAGGTATCTGCTTTAGCATACTGGCGCTAATAGTTGTCACTATAAGTATTTTTTGGCAACCCACTGACAACCTCACTTATTTAATGATCCCAGCAATCGTTATTCTTTTTCTAGGAGTACCTCATGGTGCCTTGGATCCTATTTTCGCCAAGAAATTACTATCTGTAAACACCTGGCAATCCTGGTCCTACTTTGTCTTACTGTATGGCCTGTTAGGTTTGGCGATGATCATTTTTTGGGTGCTCTCTCCCCTACTATTTATAGTATCATTTTTGTGCCTTTCAGTCTTCCATTTCTCAAGAGATTTAGAAAATACTGCTCCGAGAATAACTAAGCTTTTGTATGGTGGCACTGTCATTGTCTTACCAACACTTCTCCACTATGACGTGATGGTCAATTTATTTACATTAATCTTAAATCAGGACGATGGATTGCTTGTTGTGAATTTTTTACACCTCATTGCATTACCTTATTTAATTCTTTTAATTTTGAGCATTGCGTTTGAAAGCTATAGAAACACTTTTCAAGCAATTGAATTACTCGCTGTCAGTTTATTAGCGATTTTTGCTCAACCCTTAATCAGTTTTACCCTATTTTTCTGTGGGATGCATAGCATCAGACATATTTTACGAACCCAATCTTATTCGAAACTCAGTTGGAAGAAGATTTTGTTCACATCATTGTTACCAATGCTAGGGGTTGTTTTAATCTTTCTGCTGAGTTGGATCTATTTACCAGATTCACTCAATTACACACGTATCTTGCAACTGACATTTGTGGGTCTAGCCTGCCTGACAGTGCCTCATATGCTATTGGTAGACAGAGTGATACATCCTAATCATTAGAAAAAATAATCGCCACCACATAGTAATAGAACTCAAAAAAATCAAACCGGCGACGATACCGTAGGTCAACTAACCCGTTACATGGGATGGATTGAAAAACAAAAAAAAGATTCAGATGTGCGTGGAATTATTGTTGCCGGCCAATTCGATAAAAAATTATCTTACGCCATGGCAATGGTTCCAAATATCGAGGTTTTCTTATATGAGGTTAATTTCACACTTAAAGAACATAATGAGGGAAGAAGCACTAGGCGGTGCAGCTCGTTATGCCGGGCGGGCAGATCTACCGATTTAATTTTTTTGATTAAAAAAATTTAGATTGGTAATTCAGTATCATACTCGGCTTTCCTGGCGTGGTTGTTTGAAGCGGCCGTAACCCCAGAGGTATTGCGCAGGACACTGGCGGATCAAACGCTCCATGGCCTGGTTAAGTTGCAGCACAGCCTGCGCTACGTGGGGATCAAGTGCATGCCCCAAAGGCTCCAAATGAATGCAGTAGCCTTGACCTCGAGACAAACGCTCGCCCCATACAAGCACCACCTCCGCCTGGGTTTGTATAGCGAGTCGTACGCCTAAGGTCATGGTGTAGGCGTCGCGCGCCCACATTTGCGACCAGATGCCCATGCCCTCGGGCGGAACCTGATCGGGTAACAATCCCACAGCTTGGCCGCAACGCAGTGCTTTGAGCAACTGGCGCACACCGTGCATGTTGGTGGGCACAGCCCGCAGGTATGGCCGCGCGCGCGCATAGCTTAAGAATGCCCGTAACCAGGCTTGACGCGCTGGTCGGTAGAGCACAGTGATTGGGCCATGATCTTGGCCAAAATGCGCACCTAAGGCGGGCGCAGTGATTTCATAACAACCCAGATGCGGCGTGAAGAACAAGACGCCCTTGCCTTTTGCGAAGGCGGCTGTTGTGTGTTGCAAGCCATCCCAAGTGACGGGCATAGATGCGCCAAACCAAACCCGAAAAGACTCCAGGATTTGACAACCCGCAGCACCCACCGCGCCGCGTACCTGAGTCCAGCGATAACCAGCTTGAGCCGATTGGGTTTTGAAATGACGACGGTAGGTGGGCGAGAAACCCCACACCAGCCAGCCCAGAACGGCTCCCACACGCTGCATCCAGGGCAGCGGCAGAAAAGCCAAAAAACGAAAAAGTCGGGTCATCTATATCGCGAAAAACCGCATCAACTAAGTCAACCTTCGCAGGTACCAAATGCAAAAGCTAGTGGACAAAAATAGGGCCCTATCAATAAATCAGTAAGTAGCCAAATCTTAATGATGATCCTCAATCATATCTTTAATTATGTACTCGCCACCAATATTCTCTACATGAAAAAGAACATGATCCCCTTCCTTTAGGTTTTGCATCAATGAGGAATCTTCCACAGTAAACACCATTGTCATCGGTGGCATATCTATATTCGGAATTTCTCCATGCCGTAATGTTATCTTGCTAACCTCTTTACTTAGACTCAAGACAACTCCATGCGCCATAGAACAGGAACTATCATCAGCACATGATGAAGAGTTTTGTTGATGGTTCACTTCATCATGTTCCATATGGGCGCCTTCATGGTGACCTGCGTTCGTGGCGCTTAGAAAAGATGATAAAAATATTGCTAGTAAAAATTTAATATTTGTTTTATACATTTGCTTGTTACCTTATTAAGAATGATTATGCTTCCGAGGCTTTCTTACTTTAACTTCAAGAGAATCCCGACCGTCTTTAATCACTGACATCAAAGACTGTCCGGGTTCGCTTCGGCGAACCGCATCCTCCTCCAATTTATTAATGGAAACAGCTTGGGTATCCTTGGGCTGCTGGTACCAACCAGGATCAGAATAATCGTTAGGAAGCTGATCTTCCCTAACTTTTAAAACGCTGAACATACCTCCCATCTCTAAAGAACCATATGGTCCCGGTCCAGTCATCATTGGAATTGTATTATCAGGAAGTGGCATCTCCATTTCACTCATGTCCCCCATGCCGCGCTCACCCATCACCATATAGTCGGGAATTAAATCACTAATTTTCTCGGCTACACCTCGGTGATCGATACCAATCATTGTCGGGACCTCGTGTCCCATGGCGTTCATCGTATGATGGCTTTTGTGACAATGGAGGGCCCAATCGCCTGGCTCATTTGCAACAAACTCTATCTGTCGCATCTGACCAACAGCGATATCCGTTGTCACCTCAGGCCATCGAGAACCCTTTGGGGTTGCGCCACCGTCAGTTCCCGTAACCTCAAATTCATGCCCATGCAAATGTATCGGATGATTGGTCATCGTTAAATTTCCAATCCTTATACGTACTCGGTCGTTTAATCGAACATTCAATGAATCTATCCCCGGAAATACTCTGCTATTCCACGTCCATATATTGAAATCCGTCATTGTCATAACTCTTGGGGTATAACTCCCAGGCTCAATATCGTACGCATTTAGCAAAAAACAAAAATCACGATCGACTGAAGTAATTAATGGGTTAGTCTGTTTCGGGTGGGTTACCCAGGATCCCATCATTCCCATTGCCATCTGCGTCATCTCATCCGAATGCGGATGATACATAAAGGTACCTGGTCGCTTTGCCATAAACTCGTATACGAAAGTTTTTCCAGGTTCAATAGCCTTTTGAGTTAAACCACTAACACCATCCATCCCGTTTGGAAGTCTCTGTCCGTGCCAATGCACACTGGTTCGCTCTGGTAAGCGATTCGTAACGAACAGCCTAACTCGATCTCCCTCCACTACCTCAATTGTCGGTCCAGGACTCTGTCCGTTGTAACCCCAAAGATGTGCCTTAAACCCCGGGGCTAATTCCCTGACGACTGGCTCTGCCACGAGATGAAACTCTTTTATCCCCTCGTTTAGCCGCCAAGGCAAAGTCCAACCGTTTAGTGTAACTACGGGATTATATTTACCCTCATGCTGATCTGATGAAGAGTTTGTTTCCGCGTCATCCTTACTTGTAATTTCTGGTAACCCAGCCAGAGCGTGCTTGGAAACGGGACTAAAAGCAACCGCACTCGCTAGTAAGATCCCGCTAGCCGATGTTAAAAGTCTGCGCCTGCTGTTGTCCATTCTCAATGTCCTCTTTTATGCTTGGTTTAGACGTTTTTTATTTTGAAACTTCTTGCAGTCATTAGGTTTCCAATCATGGCGGAATCCAAAACTACATGTGAAATCCAAAATTGTTTTTTACTATCTATTGCACCAATGACCGCAGATATTTGCTCTCTGGAGTCCACTAGAAGTTCAAAAACTCCAATAATCATTCCGTTGTATCGCAGCAAGTTTTCCTCAGAAATTATTTTCCGAAGTGGAACAATTTCGTCCCGATAATGCCGTGCAATTTCATACGATACCAAGTATGTTTGGTATGAATTCTTTAGTTCATTAGCCGCGTGTTGAATCACATACTCGTATCGATAGCTTGCGGATCGAATACGCTGAGTCATCATTTCACGTTTTTGCCCACCCCAATCGAATAGGGGCAAAGCGATCTCCAACTCAAAGCCATCTGAAGAGCCTCGATCACCATCAAATTCAGTCTTATCTACTAATGACATTTCGACATCTGTAAAACTATCAATCGTTTGCAGGCCGTACGCTTCACCCAGAACCAACAATTCATTCTTCGCTACTCTGACATCGATACGATCATGATTAATTGCCTGTTCAAGAGCATCAACCGATATAGTTGTATTTGGTAGGTCGGGCAAACGCTCAGGGAGCTTAAAATTTTTCCGCTGCTCACTGTCTAAACTCAACATTGAACCAAGGTTTTCTTTTAACGTAACAGCCTCATGTTTAGCAAGAGCAAACTTGGTCGCCATATTCGAATAGTGCGCGTGCTCACGAGCGCGCTCTAATTTATTAAAATTGCCCGTAAGCTCCATGCGTCCAGCTAACTCGGCACTGGCCTGAGCACTATCCAATGCTTTTTTCGCATACTCAAGTGCCTCCTTAGCTGCGACGGCCTCCACCCAAGCTATTTTTACTTGCGCAAGATAGTCGAGAACGGAGGAGACCATGCGGATACGAACTAGGTCCACTTGCAAATCAGCAATCGCCGTTCTTTTAGGAAGGGTCAGTAATTCGAACAGTCCCAGCGTTAATACTCTCGTAAGCTCTAATTCACCGGGAGATGAGATTCTCTCAAACGAAAATCTAGGATTAGAGATACGCCCGTTATGTTTGGCACCAGCGATGTCCGACAGCATTGCTGTTACTATCATCTTTAATTCGACACTGTTCAAAAGCGCTATCTTTTGTACCTCAGTCAATCCAATCGGAGCCTCAAGAGTCGCATTCACTAATGTTTCGTTACGATCTTGTATGATTGGATCGATGGAGAACGAAGCGCCAACCACAGAATAACTAACTAGACTGTCGTCAAGGTATTTTAAGTTCTCAGAGACTCCCGTTGTCGAACAGCTACTACAAAACATTAAAAACGCAACGCTCAGTGTTATAAATTTAAACTCCATAATTATTTTCGCTTCACTTACTCCGACCTTCTGAGGTCTGATATCGGTAAATATCGCGCGCGTACGCCTTCCATCCTCCGATGGTAAGGACCAGCTCATTGACCGAGAGCCAGGAGCTTAGTTGTTGAGATTCGTAGGCTCGATAGTTACCAAAAAATTGCACCTGGTCGTCGTCGCTCGTTAATACGAGATCAACCGCTTCGGATATCAATTGAGCGCTTGCTTCGCTATTCGTATGGATTGGCTGCGCATTAACACTAGAAGGAGCGACAACCAAAGAGATGGTAAAGCTAAGTATTACGCCAGAAAATATTAGTGTTGAATTTAACATTTATAACCTTAGAGACCTTGGCACTCCAACAACGTATTTTTTCAAATATAGATGGCCCATCGTTTATCAATCGTAACGCTTTAGTAGAGCTGTGATCTCTTCTATTTTTGAGGTTTGTTCGTCTTCGCCGCGATGCGCGGCTTCACGAAGACATGACCTCATATGCGTTTCTAGGACCGTCATCTCTATGGACTTCAACGCACTTCGAGCTGCGCGAATTTGAGTCATGATGTCTACACAGTATTGCTCCTCGACAATCATGCGCTTCACGCCTTCAATCTGGCCTAATACTCGATTTACATTTCCCAAACTTTTCTTATGTGAAGGATGCATAGACTTATCCTAAATAATACATAGATATATACCCTACCTGGGTATATGCACCACGTCAAGCAACATAACTAGGACATGTTGCGTATAGCGACCTTCGTAAGTAGTGGTCCAGCGCCTTTACTGTCTACTTTAGAGAGTAAAACAACATTTCATCAATAATTTCATGCTGTCCTTAGGCATAAAGATGATTCTATTTGTCCAAAAAAGCATATAGTTAGCTAATTTTTTACTTTTTTAGTTATATACTAAGATCAAAAAAATAGTAGTTTAGTCAATAGGTTACTAATAAAGTCGATTTTTCTTACCTTTCTCTAATAAGGAAACCTAATGAAACTAGAGACCTTGGCCGTTCATGCGGGCTACAAACCTGACCCCATAACCAAAGCGGTTGTGCCACCCATTTATCAAACGGTTGCTTACGAATTTGACAATGCTCAGCACGGTGCCGATTTATTCGATTTAAAAGTCGTAGGTAATATCTACACCCGCATAATGAACCCTACTCAGTCGGTTCTCGAAGAGCGGGTTGCCGCCCTTGAAGGGGGCATTGCAGCTCTGGCGGTCGCCTCAGGTCAGTCTGCTGTCACGTATGCCATCCAAACCATCGCTGAAGCAGGCGACAACATTGTCTCATCGAGCGCCTTGTATGGGGGAACCTACAACCTATTCGCTCATACGTTTCCGCAATTTGGAATTACAACTCGTTTTGCAGACTATCGTGATCCAGCAAGTTTCGAGTCACTCATAGACGACAAAACTAAAGCTATTTTTGTAGAATCCGTAGGGAATCCACAAGGTAACATTACCGACATTGAAGCCATAGCAACCATCGCACACAAGCATGGCGTTCCGTTGATTGTCGATAACACTGTCCCAAGTCCATACCTTTGGCGCCCGATAGAATATGGAGCAGACATCGTCATACAGTCACTCACCAAGTACCTGGGTGGTCATGGTAATAGTTTAGGAGGCGCCATCATAGATTCAGGTAAGTTTCCATGGGCTCAACATAAAGCTCGGTTCAAACGATTAAATGAACCCGACGTGAGTTACCACGGCGTGGTCTACACCGAAGCATTGGGAGCTGCAGCGTTCATCGGGCGGGCGCGAGTTGTGCCGCTGCGCAATACCGGCGCGGCTATCTCTCCTTTCAATGCATTTCTGATCTTACAAGGTATCCAGACACTTGCGCTACGTATGGATAGAATTTGCGATAACACGCTGGCTGTCGCACAACATCTTCAGATAAATAACAAAGTAGAGTGGGTCAATTATGCAGGATTGAGCGACCATCCTGACCACGCATTAGCCAAAAAGTATATGAATGGAAAAGCATCGGGACTGCTTACATTTGGACTGAAAGGCGGTCGCGAAGCTGGCGCCAAATTCCTCGATGCACTGAATTTGTTCACGCGCCTTGTGAATATCGGAGACGTTCGCTCTCTAGCTACGCATCCGGCATCAACTACCCACCGTCAGCTGTCACCAGAAGAGTTAGTCAAATCAGGAGTCACCGAGGAGACTGTACGCTTATGCGTTGGCATTGAACACATTGACGACTTGAAAGAAGATTTGAATCAGGCCTTGGGCGCAGCGTAACTGGATTACCCCCACACCCATTGTCAGCCTGAAACTCTATCAAGGCAATGCGCATTATAAATCCTGCTAAAGTGAAAAGCCTTTTGGCCACCGCTTTAGCCGGTGGTTTTTTTATCTTTTTAAAATTAAACCAGGCATTTAACTAAATTGTGCGCCTGACATATGTCGAAGCACTAAAAAAGGAGGAAAGATGAAACAATCTACTTTTCTAGCACTACTGCCAGTATCTTTGTGGACTTCCCTAATAGCTTTTGCCTTGTATTCATTTGATGCACATTTGCATTACCGTGAATTAACATGGGCTATTCTTATCGGATTAGTTTTAATAATCACACACATGGTCAATATGACTATATATTTTAAGGTTAGAGGCAACAAACCTTACTCGTGGGATAAATATAAAAAACGTCATGATTCTTTGGAAGAATTTTCGAGAAGGAAAAAAATATGAAAAAACTATTTGTAAATACGCGTTATCTAATTGTTCCAGCAATGTCTGTTGTTACAATCTTTGGTTTGTTAAGTGGAGGAAACTATGTCTGGACTGGTGTGATTCTTTTTGGATTATGTGCAGTAATAGATACTGCTACTAAAAATATACATCTAAGAGCAGACTTTGATGAAAATGGAAATTCCTATGGAATTAAATTTTTTCAATACGGTGTAATGTATTTGATGTTGATTGTGTTTATAGCTTTACAATTAGCATTAGCGTGGAAAATATATCAATATGTAAATGCTACTCCGTTTAATATTGTTAGTGCTTATGGATTAACTATTCAAAATGGAATAACGACTACTAACTTAATTGGTGCATTAATTTCTGCTGGTTTATGGGCGGGAATTGGTATCATTTACGGACATGAACTTTCTCATAATAAAAAAGAAGGTTTTTTTATATCAAGACTAATTATGTCTTTGAGTGGCGCCTCGCATTTTACATACGCGCACGTATACCAGCATCATTTAGATCTAGCTCATGAAGATGATCCTGCAACAGCACCGCGTGGAAGAAATGTTTATATGCACACTTGGTTATCACATGCTGGGCAAAGTAAATTTTCTTTTGAACTTGAGAAATCAAGGCTTAAACGACAAGGAAAATCCTTCCTAAGTTTAGACAATAAATGGATCTTAGGCTATCTTTATAGCCTACCTTCTGTAATTCTATTTGTGTGGGCTGGAGGTTTGTTTGTTGGTCTTCTTGCGCTCTTTACTCTTTGGCTTATAGCTAATTTTGAACTAGAGGCCTTAAATTATATGGGGCACTACGGTTTGATTAGAGAGAAAGGAAAGCCTGTTGAATATAGACACTCTTGGGATAATGACTCAGTATTTACCGATTGGTTTTTTATCGCTATTGGTCGTCAAGCTGATCACCATGTTAGAGGTGAAACTTACTTTTGGGAATTAGATGATGTTAAAGGACCTAACTATGGCATAGGTTATTTCTCATTATTTTTAATAACTTTAATTCCACCTCTCTTCAGAAGTTATATAAAAAAGCATCTTGATAATTGGGATTCAAAATATGCAACTGAAGACGAAAGAAATATTGCTAAGCAATATGGTTACTAAATATAAATCATGGGGCTCTTTTGCGGGCCCCAAGGTTAACAATCTTGATGTTTAATATATTTAAAAAAAAAATCTAAAATTTAATGTAAGGCTTGAGCCGAGCAATAAAGAAATAGTTTTAAAAGCAGGTGAGAACTTGCTTACCGTAGCTTTAGCTCAAGGGATAAAATGGCCACATAAATGTAGAGTGGGAAGTTGCGGAACGTGTAAATGCAAAATTTTAGAGGGAGAAGTAAAACCAGAAATAGATTTTGTCAATGTGCTTAGCCTAGAACAAATCGAGTCTGGTTATGTGTTAGCCTGCAAAAGCTCAGTTAAAACAGATTTGAAAATTTTAATTGATTTAAAATAAATATTGATAAGAAAGTTTCATTAATAATACACCTAGAGTTTTAATCCTTATGAGATGTAGGGATGGCCCTACATCTTTTCCCGTTCTCAATTCGCTAGATTGAGTCTCATATAATAGTTATAGGACTCTTTTTAGCGCCTTGAAGAAGAGTTCGGATTGCAACCGTTCCCCCAAGGTTGCATCGCAAACGTTTTGCGCCAAATCTGGATCAACACCAATCAAAGGCTGCCCTGTTGAACGCGCCAAAACCTCAAGTTCACATGCTCGCTCAAGGTAATACAAGTCATCATAGGCATAGTCCATACGACCACCACAGACTACCACGCCATGGTTCCCTAAAAATACAACATCAGCACCCTTCATAGCACGGGCGATTCTCTCTCCTTCCGACACATCAAGGGCTAGACCATTGTACAGATCGTCAGCCACAACACGACCATGAAATCTCATTGCGGTTTGGGACAAAGTTGTGTCTAATACCCGATTTTTCGTTAAAGACAACGCTGTTGCATGTGGCATGTGTGTATGTAACACACAGGCTTTTTTGCAGATCCGATGAATAGCAGAGTGAATAAACATAGCGGTAGCCTCTACGGGATGCTTGCCAGCTAATAAGTCACCCTCTGTATTAATCAAAACAATATCATCAGGAAAAACCTCTTGCCACAGAAGTCCCCTAGGGTTTAGTAGAAATCGACCTGACTGATCAGGCAGTTCTAGACTGAAATGATTACACACACCCTCGGCTAAGCCATGTTTAGAAGCGGCACGCAAAGCCGCCGCTAGATCCTCCCTCAATTGCGTAATTGCAGGCGAATGATATGCTTCGTTATGATCAGTCATCTCCACTGAAAATCTCCCTTCTACCCGTGTCAGAATTGTTAGTGTATTTTTACTTCTGGTAACGATACTACGCCACTGATTTGATATAAAGCTTACCGGTGAACTAAGAATAACTACCTACAGTCTATCAACAAATTACCTAGTGCAATACAGCATTATTCATATTATGTTTAGATCTATGCTTAAATAATGCAGCAGACAATGGCCCCATGACTAAACCAATCACCACGTTGGACAATTGCGCTAAGTTTACTGCCCGCAACCAAACTCGAGAAACTGCGTTCGATGAGATCCTTTCAAGGCGGGGCTTTCTCAAGAGCACCGTAAATTTTGGAGCCTCTGCTTTCGTTTTAGCTGCTGGCCTACCCACTGGATCGGCGCTGGCCTCCACTCGTTCGGGTCTAACCTTTAAGCCTGTCAAGGCAAACAGCGACGACAGTATTACAATCCCTGAGGGCTTTAATGCGCAAGTTGTTGTCCGGTGGGCTGACCCACTTTATTCAGATACTCCTGAATTCGATCATGTAACCCTTGGGTCAGCCGCGACTCAGGCGCTAGCAGTTGGAGACAATAACGACGGAATGGACACCTTTACGGTTGATGGACGAACCGTACTCGTTTTAAACAATGAATTTACAAATATCCAAATAATGTTTGGTAATCGTTTGGGTCAATCACCCGAAACAGATGACGACGTGAACAAGGGAAAAGCCGCGCACGGTTTAACAGTTATCGAGTTAAAAGAAACCAGTGAAGGTTGGCACATTGTAAAAGATAGCCCGCTCAATCGACGCATTACCCCGAATACAGAATGTTTAGCAGTCGGTCCTGCTGCGGGTAGTGACCTACTTAAAACCGCTAGAGATCCATCCGGCAGGAGAATTCTAGGTACTTTTAACAATTGCGGTAACGGAAAAACCCCTTGGGGTACCTATTTATCCTGTGAGGAAAACGTTAACGGGTATTTTTCATCAAGTTTAGGAGAAAATTTCTCTCAAAGCATTCAAGAAGAACGTTATGGCATTGCCCAACAAGGGGAGGATTGGGGGTACAAGTGGGCTCAAACAGATGCTCGATTCGATGTGTCTACCGAACCGCACGAACCAAATAGGCACGGATGGGTCGTCGAAATCGATCCATCTGGACAACACGCGCCGAAAAAACTTACGGCCCTGGGTCGATTTAAGCATGAGAATGCTGAATTAATTATTGCGCCAAATGGCCACGTCGTGGTGTACCTCGGCGACGATGAGCGAGGCGAGTTTCTCTACAAATTTGTAAGTCGAGATCGATATCACCCTAACAGAGACAACACTGAGTTACTGCATGAAGGCGAACTATTTGCAGCCAAATTTCATGATGACGGAACGGGCGAATGGATATCCCTAAAACAAGCCGGTATGCAAGATGATGAGTCGCTGATCTTTGCAAGGCTAGCAGCTTCCAAAGTGGGGGCGACCACGATGGACCGTCCGGAGTGGGTCGCTGTCAACCCTTTTAAAACTGAAGCCTATGTATCACTGACAAATAACAAGTATCGCGGTGAGAAAACGTCCCAACCGCTTAATATGGCTAACCCTCGAAAAAAAAATCCTTATGGCCATATTCTGAGGTGGGCACCGCACAACGAAGATCATGCAGCGCGCACATTCACGTGGGATATTTTTGTATTAGCAGGAAACCCCACCGAACATGCAAACCTTTTAGGTGGGTCATCAAACGTCAATGCTGATAACATGTTCAATAGTCCCGATGGACTCCGATTCGATTCAAAAGGCAACCTTTGGATACAAACCGATGGGGACGACTCCAACAAAAAAGACTTTGCAGGCATGGGTAACAACCAGATGCTCATGGGAAACCCAGAGACTGGAGAAATTCATCGGTTTTTAGTAGGTCCAAGAGAATGTGAAATCTCCGGTCTCACTTGGAGCTCAGACCATAAAACCATGTTTGTTGGCATACAACATCCCGGACAAAAAGGCGGCAGTCATTGGCCTGAGGGCGGCAATGCGATACCTCGATCGGCGATCATAGCCATTAAGCGAGACGATGGCGGCATAATGGGTTAGTTGACCTCAGTCAAAACACCTCACAACCAACTATTTAGAAGTTTTGTAATGCTTTTCTGGCTATTAAACTTGATTCCTAGCGTGTCAAATTGTAATAGTAATGAGAATGATTTTCGTTTTAACATTTCAAAAATGGGCATGGCATAATCCGCACGTCACAAATATCCGATACCCCGCAGATCGAACGCGCTGAAGCAGAGAATAGTAAAACAAGTTTCTAGAAAAATCATGATGAGCATTTCATCCACACTAATTATCCAATACATTTTCAATCAAAGGAAATCTCTATGAAAGGTAACGTTGAAGTCTTAACCGTACTAAATCAACTGCTCGCAGGGGAGCTGATGGCGGCAGATCAATATCTACTGCACGGCGAGATGTACGCAGATATGGGGCTTCGAAAACTAGCGGAACACTCGTTACACGAATCAGAACACGAACGTCAACACGCTCGAGACATCGTACAACGCATTCTCTTTCTAGAAGGCACCGCAGACGTTGCCACTCGTCATGACATGACAACGGGTACAAACGTGCCGGAAATGTTGAAAAATGATCTTGCGATTGAGTACCAAGTGGTTGGCACTTTAAAAGCAGCAGTTGTTCTATGTGAGCAAAAACAGGATTTCGTCACGCGTGACTTACTTGTGCAGCAAATTGAGGATACAGAAATGGATCACGCTTACTTCCTTGAAAAACAGTTAAGACTCATCAAACTGATTGGTCTTGAAAACTATCTCCAAAGCCAAATGAATGGGCAAGAGGGAGGTGCCGTATGAAAGGCTCAGAAAAAATCATTCAAAATCTTAATACCGTGCTTAAAAATGAGCTCACGGCGATAAATCAATATTTCTTGCATGCAAAAATGTTTAAGAATTGGGGGTTAGAGCGACTGAACGAATCAGAATACAAAAATTCTATTCGTGTAATGAAGGAAGCCGACAAAATCATCGAACGAATACTCTTCCTAGAGGGGCTACCTAACTTACAGGCTCTTGGTTCACTATCTATTGGCGAAAATGTAACGGAATGCCTTAAGTCTGACCTACAGTTCGAATCCACAATACAACGACCCACTCTTATCATAGGCATCAGTGCGGCAGAAGCTCACCAAGACTTTGTGACGCGGGATTTATTGGAATCTCTGTTGTCTAGCGCAGAATCGTCCATTGATGGATACGAGACACAATTATCTTTAATCAGCGATATGGGCATTGCTAATTACACCCAAGCTCAAATCGAAGAGGATTAATTCTCGCTAAAAGTACTTGCTGCCTTTTTCCACAACTTACAAATCAAGTGTTACGGAGACGCGTGCCCTTGAGACACAAGGCATCATACGATTTCGGCGAGCAGCAGGACTCAGCACAGAATCTCGATGAATCACTTCGCCCGATATATAGCCACATTCACAGGTGCCACAAACACCTTGCCGACAGGACGAGGGGATAATGTGGCCAGCCATTCTTAAAATATCAAGTACCGAATGATTTTCAGGAACCCGCAAGGTTTTCCCAGTGCTTGATATGATGACGTCAAACGGCTCAGGCTTATGATCCTGATTCGCACCAACTTTAAAAACTTCGAAATGTATTTGTTCTTGATTCCATTCTGAGGTCAACTCTTTCACTTCAGCCATCAAACGTTCAGGGCCACAGCAATAAATATGAAGATCACGTGACAAGCCACCAATCAAGGCCATCAAATCCAACCTTTGGCTTTTAGGGCCAAAGGAAATATATGTACTCAACAAAGGTCCACAAAACTGTTTCAGCTCCCGTTCTATGTTGGATTGATGCCGCCGAGAGCAAAAATGTAATCCGTGTAACAAATTTTTCTGAGCTAACGCGCGTCCCATCGAAATAAGCGGTGTTACACCTACCCCTCCAGCAATCAAGACACTCCGCCGATCAACCAGGGCAAAGTTATTACGTGGGGCCGAGACGTGCGCTTCAAATCCCTCAATAAAATGCTCATGAATCCAGGACGATCCACCGCGCCCGTCTTTTTCTCGCTTTACGGTAATCGCATACCGTGACAGGTCTTGGGGATTACTCGTCAACGAATACTGTCGAATCTTACCGTTACCGAGACGAAGGTCGACATGAGCACCAGGAGACCATGCTGGCAACTGAGGTTTCAGTGGATGTCCTAACCAAATACGAACCAAGTCGTCATCAAGATGATCACGTCGCTCGACGGTCAGTTTCATGATGATACGTGCACTCATCAACGCGGTACTAACGATGAGGTTTATTTGTGACTTCGTTTAAGGGAACGATCTCGTCTCCAGGACGAATAATGCCCCCCCTCTCGATCCAACAATTAAGACCCGACCGGTTATAAAGAGGTAAAAAAACCGGGCGCTCCAATAGCTGCTCAAGATATCGACAGGGAAAATTCAGTCGCCCACCAGACAGAATACACTCGCCGATCCTAAATTGGTAACCGACAAGATGGTTTAGCGGTACACCCTCTACAGTCAAATTTCTGCGATGCTCAAACGGCTCAATTTTGATGGAAGAACCCTGTAAGGGTGGATCATCTCGAACCAATCCATCCAACGCTTCTCGCTCGATCAAGGTAACCTCACGACAGTCAGGCTCCGGCGAATAAGTGCCTCTCCCAAGGTAGTAACGGTCTCCGACAATGCCCCTACCGGCGACAAGATGAGCCTCCGCCAACTCCACCATCTCATAGCTCGCTTCTGGCGCAATATGAATACTCAACAATTTACCTGTCCAACCCATGATTTCTCCAAGAAAGAAAAGCTTGATATTACTGTACTTATGCTGTTGGAGATTATACGATCGCGACACATCCAGCGCTTTACTACAAAAACGGTGGCGAAGCACTCCCATTAACCATCTCAAGTTCTCAAATATGAAGAAAATTCTTGCCTGCTTTACTCTTTGCATTGCCTCCACTACAGCCTACGCGCATCCTCAAGATGGCATGTCGCCAGAAGACTTGATGCTTTATTACGTTAAAGTATTTAATGAAGAAAATATGCCTGCCTTGGAAGAGATCTATCACTTTCCACACGCGAAAATTATCAACGGAAAACTTACTCTCTTTGACAACAAAGACATACCCGTGATTGATTATGTAGGCTTAAAAAAAACAGGGTGGAAATTTTCAAAAATTAATTACATCAAAGTCCTTTCTGAGAGTGAAAACTCTGCATTAGTTGAAATGAACTTTTCACGTTATGACAAAGACGAAAAAGAATTCCTGCGTTCGACTGGTTTTTATGTTCTCACCAAAAACATGGGTTATTGGCAGATACTGAGCTTAAACAGCATTGGTAATATTGCTGGGACTGGCATTAACAGATAGTACAACCGTCCGGGGGTGGGTCCGCCAATTAACCAAGTGTCTTGTTAAACGACACCACGGTTAAGCCTCAGCACGGTGAACATACAAGTCATGCAGAGTCGCAAACCGTGCTGACCCTAGTAATTCTATGCACCTGATCATGTAGTTTTGGTTGAGCCGATTTGTTTGCCTGTGGGATAGTAATATATTAAGTTCAAAATTAGATTTTCATTTGTTTAAGCCTCAATATGTCAGCAAAATTTTTAGATCTCCAGCCCATATTAAAAGGTGACTCAATTTATCTACGCCCTCTTCGAATCGATGATGCTGAAAGCCTGTATGAAGTCGCAAGTGACCCCTTAATTTGGGAACAGCACCCTAGCCCATTGCGTTATAAACGAGAGGTTTTTGATAAAGAAATTTTTGATACAGGACTCGCATCCAAATCTACTCTGGTAGTAGTCGATTCAAAAACGAAAACGATTATTGGATCTTCACGATATTACGATGTTGATATAAATAGTCTTGAGGTTGCGATAGGTTTTACCTTTTTAGAACGATCGCATTGGGGTGGAATTGTCAACGCGGAGATGAAAGACCTAATGCTCAGTCATGCATTTAATTGGGCAAAGCGTATTTGGTTTCATGTTGGCATTAACAACATACGATCTCAAAAGGCCATGGAAAAAAGCGGTGCGAATTTGTCACATAGAGCCCCAAGACCTTTGAATGGAATTCCAGTCATTCATTGTTATTACTTCATTGATGCTAGGTGATGTTGCTTTGCCTGCGAATATGTTGAACTATATGGCCTTCAGCAACTTTAAGCAAACTAGCACTTGTAAATTCTCCGGTTAAAGGCATGACCATTATGGTAACTTGGCTATTACTCATCCTCTTTGGGCTCAAAATCGCCTCACGTTAAAATGAACCGTAAATGGAGAAATATCACTATGGGGCTACTACTCACGATTGTTATTGCTGCTGTATTGGTTGGCCCCGTCATGAGTAATGTTGAGCACCCAAACTACCTCGTGATACAAAAGCATGCTTCCATCGAATTGAGAAGATATGATCCACGAATCGTTGCCCAAGTTATCGTCACCGGATCAAGGGAGGAATCCATAAGGACAGGATTTCGACAGCTTGCGGATTACATCTTCGGTAGTAATACCGTTACTCAGTCAACAGAAAAAGAGACATCGGAGTCAACGTCGATCACTCAAAAAATCGCGATGACTGCGCCGGTGGAACAGGTTGTTAAAGAGAATCAATGGGTCATTAGCTTTAATATGCCTACTGAATACTCACTTGAGACTCTACCGAAACCAAACAACCCTGAAGTAACTATCACGATCAAACCCGTACAAAGCGTTATTGCAATTAAGTTTTCAGGATCAAATTCAAAAAAAAATATACAGATTCATGAAGAAAAACTTAAAACCTATGCACACCAAAATGATCTAGCAATAAAGGGAAACCCCATCTACGCCTTTTATAACCCGCCTTGGACGCTTCCCATTCTGAGACGAAATGAGGTAATGTTTGAAATAGATAGTGATTAAAAAAATCAGAATGAAAAGCACACACAAAGATGTTAACCAAAACATTCAAGAACTCTGGTAAAAAAATAAAATTAGTTAAGAAGAATAAATGAAACCGTTTTTTGAGCTACGTATTTATCAAATCAATCCTGGAAAAACAG
Organism: Pseudomonadota bacterium; assembly: GCA_027624715.1. Taxonomy (NCBI): domain Bacteria; kingdom Pseudomonadati; phylum Pseudomonadota; species Pseudomonadota bacterium. Next base: position 28,862 of record JAQBTV010000009.1, on the reverse strand, counting down.
ATGAATGGGTTCAATTTATCGAAGACACGATCTTCCCCTTTCAGGCTGGCAAAGGCATGTTGATTACGGGCAGTTTTGTTATGGACAGTACTGATGAATTTTCTATGGTCAATAACGAACGCTTGATGACATCGACACCTAAAGGAAGCACGTATGTCTGGATTAGACGTTTCGAAAGTACCGCACAAAAAAAAGAACTTTATAAAGCAGTCTACGAGAGCGAAGAATGGACCAGCCATATCGCACCGATAGTATTCAAGCTCATTGATAGAAACTCAATCATCGTACACAACCTAAGATCTACTCCGCTATCCCTAATGAGATGAGGAGAGCCAATCAGTTCAAAACATCTGCGCAAATGATAAAACACCGACAGGCCTCAGTTTTGCTCTTGATTCGGCCCTGTCTAGTCTAAACTGCAAACTTACATCAGCCAACGACTTACCACTCCGTGAAAGTCATCCTAGAAGAAGTTCCGTGGGGACATTTGTCTGCTTTGGACATTAGCAGCAAAAAAATCGCATAGAAAAATGATGCCGATCAGCCTTCTTCTCAACCCAACGGTAATTTCCAGCAGAAAACCAGAGCTTATGTCCTTAATGTTGAATTAGGTATTGACACCTTTTCCCTAATGGAGTTTACTGAACTTGAGTCTTATATAAAGACCTGCTGTACAAAAAAGCTAGGTATTGTTGCCCAGTAAGGGGCTAATCGTTTCATTCGGTGACGATAGTAAAGAGCTTTGTTTTAGGGCCTTGATTTACCGTCTTCGGTGGAACCCTTCACCAAGGAGGCCTTTCAATGAACTTAAGCATTTCAGCTCACCTCATTTCTGTTACCCCAGGCATAGAGTCTCACATTCGAAATAAAATGAGCCGGGTCGAACGACACTTTGATCATCCGATGGACATCGACATTATGCTGACCGTCTCAAAGCACGAGCATAAAGCCGGGGCAAAGTTACATTTCCACGGCAAAGATCTATTTTGCGAATCTATTGAACTGGATCTATATAAGGCGATCGATGACTTAGCGGCCAAAACCGATAGAAAAATCCTAAAAATTAAAGATAGAATGACCCAACATTCAACCAAATCCATTAGAAAACTACAAATGACGGTAGAGCCCATTTAGAAGACCTTCCGTCATACCAATAGCCATGAGGTGCCTAGAATTTATAACTTCTGGCACCTCTTGAGCTGCAAGAAAATACCCCAGAACAAATCGTTCAAATACAGACCTATATAATTAATGAAACGTTACCTTAAAATAGGTGCGTTCAATCATCAATTTTTTATTTAGGAGCGCCAATGAAAATTCGTCAACTCGGCATGCATGGGCCACACGTCTCCGCCATTGGTGTGGGCGCCATGTCATTTTCTGACTTTTATGGATTGGCGAAAGATGAAGACTCACATGAAATTTTGAGTACGGCACTTGATCTTGACATCAATCATATCGATACATCTAACGTTTATGGCAATGGCAGATCGGAAACAGTGATTGGTTCCTTTCTTAAAAAGCAAGGAAAGTTAAAAAATCGACTATTCACTATTGCCTCTAAAGTCGGTATTTGTCGTAATAAAGAGAATGGACAACGTTATTTTGATAACAGTGAAGTGCACATTCGCGATCAGCTCGAAAAGTCCCTTGGCAGACTAGGTGTTGAAACGTTAGATTTATATTACATACACCGCCGAGATGAGACGATACCCATTGAAGAGGTAGCGGGAACCATGAGTCAACTCATAAAGGAGGGAAAAATTAAGTCATATGGATTCTCAGAGATCGCTCCATCGTCTTTAAAGCTTGCCCATTCAGTAAGTCATGTTGCGGCCGTGCAATCAGAGTATTCGCTCTCAACACGAAACCCGGAATTAGGCTTAACACAAACGACCAAAGCGCTGGGAACAGCACTGGTTGCCTTTTCACCAGTAGGACGCTCACTACTCACAGACAGTCCACATACAGCTGAACGTATCTCCGGGATGGATTTTCTAAAAGAAAACCCTCGATTCATTGCGCCCAATTTAAGCAGGAATATCAAGGCAACCAATGCCTTTAGAAAGCTTGCGGGCGAATTCGCCATAAGCGCATCAGGTCTCGCAATTGCGTGGTTACTGCATCAAGGCGAACATATTATTCCGATACCAGGAACGCGATCCGTAGCTCACCTCAAAGAACTAGCAGAAGGAGCGCAACGCAATCTGACTATAAATGAGCTCAAGTTGATTGAAGAGGCTCTCCCCGTAGGATGGGCGCATGGCAGTCGCTATTCAGTGGGTCAAACTGTTGCAGTTGAACAATACTGCTAATACCTATTGGTAACTTTGATATGTCATCCATTTACCCTGGACCAATAGTCTCTGCACAATGGCTTACTGAACATCTAAATGATACAAACCTGTGCATTGTAGACGCAACAGTGCACCTACCGGATACCGGCCGAAATGCAGAGGCTGAATATTTAGAACAGCATATTCCTAACTCAATTTTTTTTGATCTTAGCGATGTCGCTGACCCGGATAACCCCCTCCCTAGAAAGGTCCCCAGTAAGGATATATTTTGCGCTAAGGTTGGAAATCTAGGCATCGACAACAACACGCACGTTGTCGCGTATGACACCCCTGGGCTTTATAGCGCTGCGCGTGTTTGGTGGCTCTTCCGACTCTACGGGTACGATAATGTCTCGATCCTGGACGGTGGGCTGACACATTGGAGACAGCGTGGAGGGGACATTACAACACAATTGTCCCCGCGCGAACCACGTAATTTTGAATCTGAGATAACACGAAATCTTTTGGCGCTTAAAGCTGACGTTTTAAAAGCCTCCTCATCAGGGGATGAGATACTTGATGCACGGACGCCAGGTCGATTTTCAGGGCAGGAGCCGGATCGTTACCCAGGTGCTCGGCCAGGACATATTCCCAAGAGTCATAATCTGTATTGGGCTCACCTTCTTCATCCAGAAACACGTAAACTGTTGCCTAGGGAAGAACTAATACAAAGGTTCAATAAATCAGGAATAAATATTGAAACTCCCCTCATACTGACTTGCGGATCCGGAGTAACCGCCTGCATCTTGGCACTCGCTCTTAATCAACTTGAAAGACACGATTGGAGAATATACGACGGATCATGGGATGAATGGGGTCGTGATCATGACTTGCCTGTCGAATCAAATGCTTAACATGACACAACCCCTTCAAAAACTTACTGAACATTGAGACGACACAATATGGCTTACTCACAAACCACCACACTTGGTTTCATTGGACTTGGCTCGATGGGATCACCCATGGCTGGTAATATCATCAAAAGTGGATTACAAATACATATTTTTGATATCGATGCATCTCGGTGCGCAGCCCTCAGCGGCGACAATGTACACACCTGCTCATCATCGATTGACGTCGCAAACCAAGCCGATATTGTCTTCACCTGTTTGCCTTCCCTAGATGCAGCACGTTCTGTAGTTCTAGATCCTACCAAGGGCGTCTTAAAAGGGTCTCGAATAAAGAGCATTGTGAGCCTGGGGACCACAGGTAGTGCCTATGCGAAAGACGCCGCATTTCAATTACAAGCACACAATATTGCATTTTTAGATTCCCCTATTTCAGGAGGGCCAGCTGGCGCTAAAGATGCAACACTCGCCGTAATGTGCTCAGGAGATAGAGTTACTTACGAATTTTTATGCGCAGACGTTTTTCCACATATGAGCGCGAAGCAATTCTACGTCGGTGATAAGCCCGGAATGGCGCAAGTAATGAAATTGGTTAACAACATAAATCTATTTATACACTTGGCAGGAACACTTGAATCACTAACGCTCGGGGAAAAAGCAGGACTTAATCCCACGCAGATGATCGATGTCATAAATGCCTCGTCCGGATTAAGCCGATCAAGTCAGGTGTTTATTCCTAACAACATATTGAGTGGCAGATTTAACTTTGGAGCCAGCAATTCCATCCTGAAGAAAGATCTAGAGTTGTGGGCCGCAGAAGTGAAAATGTATGAGTCATCTGATCAGGTTGGCAAGGCAACCCAATCGGTTTTCGACCAAGCGATACATGAACATGGCGCAGACGCAGATATCACGACGATCTACAAGACCCTAAAACGCATAGCATCACTTAAATAAATCAGTCAAAATCATGGCTCTCGATAAATCTGAGATACTTTGTCGACTTAAACCTTTAACGTCTATAGTCGGTAAAAAACTCACCTCTACAATGAGTAAAGGTTCAATCACTATTTGATCTAAAGAGCGTAGTAACGTCATACTTCCAACGTATGCAGGACAATCAGTTCGCGCATGGGCTTTGTCGAGATAACGTATCGCAACCGGTGTGATCTTCGCTCCGGCATTAAGTGCAGACTGAAAAATGGAGCTGTGGAATGTACCCACCTGATCACCAAGCGTCGTCGTCCCTTCCGGAAAAACACAGACAGAATGTCCGTCTCTGAGCGAAAAATCAATCTCTTGATTGACGTGCATTAGAGCACTACGACTCGCTCTCGCAATGAATATCGTCCCAACGAAACGGGCCAGTAATCCAATCACTGGCCACCGACGAATCTCTGACTTTGACAAGAAACAAGTCGGTAAGCAAGCTGATATCACTGCAATATCCAACCACGAAATGTGATTGGCTACCAAAAAGTTTCCTTCCAAATCTTTATCGATACCTTTAATTTCAAGTTTAAGATTAAGAATAGTCAACAAACATCGAAACCAATATTTGGCGATAATTCTTTTGATCCGGATATTATAAGAAGCAAATAGTAAGGACGATATCAGTAGCCCTGCAACCAAAAACACAACCAGGACTGGATACTTAACGATCCTGCGTAAATGCTGCTGCATAATCCGCATTAGAGACATGTCACCGATATTTATTCACAAGAAGTGTTTATCCATATCTTCAAAATGAGAATTAAATACTGCAACATCAGACATTGCAACGATCGGTCACCCCGATGTTATCATCCACTCCTCTAATATGCGGCGTACTTAGCGCTCTAATAGACACAGTTTTTTGATTTTTTAGCCAACGCGCAACCAAGTCCCAAATGGGCTCACCCGTCGCGCCCTCTGTGACAGGGGCCCATCCTGCTACCTTATACACCTTGTGTGGGTCCATGAGCATTTCTCCCATCCGTATCTCAGAAATGCGCGATCCGATGAGCGCATGTGGGTCAATCGTATAACTTATACCGCCGACGCGAACCATATCACCACCCTGTTGGTAGTACGGATCTGGATTAAAAATATTGTCCGCCACATCCTCGAGAATTATTTTAATCGACTCACCCTTCATTTCAGTCAAAGTACTGAAGGAATAAGTGGTCGCAGTTTGTGCTAAAAGAGCTTCCATATTGATCGTACTGCCTGGCAAAAGCGACGTTCCCCAACGAAAACCTGGAGAGAATGCGATATCCGCATTAAGCTCATCCATGAGCGCGTCTAAAATCAACTGATCGAAACTCCCATTAAAATTTCCCCTCCGATACAACAATCCCTCAGTCATTGCGAGCGGCTCCAAGAGTTTTTGTTCAAATGGATGTCTCACGCGATGAATCAATGCGTCCATATCTGGATCCGGATCAATGAATTCAGAAAAAACTGGTAAAAGTCGGTATCTGAAGTCAGAGATGCCCGATATAGTCACAGCGAAATCCAGCACACCGAGAAATTTCCCATTGCTACCACCATTTGTAACAATCGTTTTTCCAGACTTATTGGTAACGATTACTGGAACTGGCATGCCGTCATGGGTATGCCCACCCAGTATTGCATCAATCCCAGTCACTCGCGAAGCTAACTTTAGATCAACATCCATTCCATTATGAGAAAGTAGAACAACAACTTTAATCCCTTTTTTTCGTATTCGATTTACAAGCTGCTGCAACTCATACTCTCGTATACCAAAACTCCAATCAGGAATCAGATGGCTAGGATTCGCAATCGGCGTATAGGGAAATGCTTGACCGATAACAGCAATAGGTATGCCATTCATTTCCTTAATACTAAAGGACTCAAATACGGGTTCATCGAAATCAAATGTCTTGACGTTTTGAGCGAGAAAATCAATTCGCCCTGAAAAATCATTGGCAACAATATGCCGTACCCGCTGTGCACCAAGCGTCATTTCCCAGTGAGCAGTCATCACATCGACCCCAAGCAATAAACAAGCATCTACCATATCTTGCCCCTGAGACCACAACGCGGTACCAGATCCTTGCCACGTATCACCGCCATCGAGTAACAAAGCCCCTGGACGCTCTGACCGTAATTTATCAACCAGTGTTTTAATGTAAGAAAACCCACCAACACGACCAAAAATTCGAGCAGCTTCCTCAAAATTAAGGCACGAAAATGCATGCGCCATAGGGCTGTCTACCGGAACATTGACTGCCTTTAACAAGGCGTCACCAACTATGTGTGGCAATTTTCCAGAAGCCGAGCCCGTACCAAGATTCATACTGGGTTCTCGGAAATAAACGGGGTTTAATTGCGCATGACAATCCGTCATGTGCAGGAGATGAACATTACCAAATTTTGGAACATCGTAGAGCCCATTTAGATGAGGGTTAGCAAGCACCAGCCGATTAGAGATAGGAAGGCCGGCCGCAGCTGCAGCTCCCAGCGCCAGCAAAAAATCTCTACGAGATAGCGTCACGGAAGGTACCTAATGTGCCCTTACTCATTTACAGGGGATTGCGGATCCAACAATAACCCCATGATGTTCCTCATCTGCTCCACTGTAAGTATACCTTTGTAGCCATAACGGGGCATATTCGAACACATCAAAAATGCCTGAGAGTTGAATATCTTCGCCCACGTATAGCGCAGGACTTCATCGGAATAGCCTCTCAATTTACCGAACTGGTACAGCGATGGACCTAGAGTCCCGTATGACAACTCGTCCTTACGAATTTGGTGACACGCGTAACAGTTACCACCATTTTCTCCATCATTCGCATCATCGAATCGTAAACCTTTACCACTTTGCGCTATCCTTTCGCCTTCTTTCCAGTCACCAATATAAATACCGTCAGCCGGATACTGAATCTGCCGTTGAGCCTCAGCCATCAACTGACTGGCCTCATCACTATTAATATTTACATTTGAAGCACTACAGAATTTCTGGGTGGCGTCTAAATTCAAGAATCGCTCTAACTGTACAGGCCCTTTACTTCGCAAGCCTTCCTTTAGTAGGTCGTTTACCTGAGACTGCATCTCCTCTGACGCGCGAGCCACCGTTAATCCGAGCATCAACAATGCCACAATAAAGTCCAAAATAAGCCTGATATTTTTCATAACTACATCCTAACGCTTCATTGCGGGCGCATCATAAATACCACCATCTGCGCTTTTAGCTAAAAACATAATCAGAGCTGTAATCAGGTCATTCCCATAAATAGCCTCTGGGAAGCGTTGCTGCCAAAAACAATCATAAAGTCGGTGTTGCATAGTTCGCACCTCTCCAGCCGACACTCGATAAGCAGGCCAAGACCCGTATGATTTTCTCGCCTGCTCCTGGTTTCTAAAGTTTGGAAGCTCCTGCAACCTTATCCTTCGATTATCACCGCTGTGGCAAGTAATACATCCAAAGTCATGCGAACCAGCTCGAAAATAAAAAAGCTGCTCACCCAGATCAAACATTTTTTTCTCCGCAGCATGCTCGAGCGAAATATTTATGCGCATACCTTTTGACTCAGAGGCAATAAAGGCAACCAACATCTCAACTTCTGATGTCTCTTGACCAATCTTTGTAAATGGATATGAAGTGACATCAGCGCGCGAGAATCCTTGAATCACCATCCGACAGTGAATCAAACGTTGCTCTAAGTCCATAACCTTTTTTACGTCTGAAAAATAACGGGGTAATTCGACGTAAGCTCCAATTGTCACGCCTGGCCCTTTACCAAGATCACAAGTCTCCAAAGTCATCGCTTTGGGACCCGATGGACTGAACCATAACTCCTCACCCGAAGAGACCCACAATTCGGCAGGATTACTGTCGGAAAGTAAATCTCGGTACTCTTGGATCCCAGAGGCTGTTTCAGACTCTGCAAATAGCTGACCACCATAAAGAGTACCGATAAAGACAGCAATTGCAATTCGCCTAATCAAGATTAATCCTATAAAAATAATTCGATCAATACTAAATTCTAAATGGATTTACTAAAAATGGAGTTACTCAGAGTGGTGCGTCATAGCACGCCTTTTTGCGATGCTAAAATACTAGCATTGTTATTACAATTCTCAAATTTAGATTACAAATCACAACATATCAATTCAATCAAAAACAAAAAAGCCGGCAGTGCCGGCTGTTTTTAAAAACACAACATACTGCTATTCAATGATCATTTCTCACTTGTTTCCTTAGACTCCTCATGCTTCTTATCGGCTTGGGGCTTAACTTTTGCACCTGAGTGATGGCTTGGACCAGTTGTCCCAGTAACACCCGCATAACTTAAGGCGCAAGTTACAAAAAATACAATTGAGAGAACATATGCTAAGGCTTTCATCGAATGCAATTCTATAATTTATTATCAGATTGAAATAGGGTATAAGGTAAGCCTTTTAGAGTCAACCCAAATAAGGCTTAAAATTTAGACCAAAAATCCTACGCGACTCAATACGTCAATCCCAACACCTATTGCTAACACGCGCTCACCCCAAAAGTTCCTCATTATGCTCACCAAGTGCAGGCGCTCGATCGCCACCATCACTTTGTTTTTTGAGGTCATTGATAATGGGGATTGGAACGGCAGGAATTGTGTCACCGTTTTTGCTGATCAATTGTTTAGCAAATACACCACGTGCCCTAAATTGCCCATCCTCCAAAGCCTCCTCCACGGTTTTAACGATGGTGCAGCAACAATTAGCTTCTCTGAAAATGGGCTCCCAATAAGATGCTGACTTCGTTTTAATGATGGATGCAATCTGACGAATTGTTTCTTCTTTATTAATAGAATCATCACGATACTCTGCCGCCAGTCCTATTGTCTCTGCAAAAGCCTTCCAAAACTTATCCTCCAGCGGCCCCGCCGCAACAAAACGTTGATCACTGGTAGGGTAGAGCTGATATCGCGGTGAGCCGCCAGTGAGCCGGTCTTGTCCATTTTTCGGGTTTATGCCGGATGCACTTGTTTTTCCTAGCGCCCAAAACAAAAATGGAAGCACACCGTCTGTCATAGCAATATCGATGTAACAACCCTTTCCCGACAAATCACGCTCACGAAGAGCTAGCAGAATATTCATCACTGCTGGATACGATCCCCCTGCAATATCAGCGATTAATGCAGGTGGCAAAACAGGGTGCTCCGCGGAACCCAAACTCAGTGACAGAAGTCCTGCATCCCCGACATAATTAATATCGTGCCCAGCTAGATTTTTCTTCGGACCATTTTGTCCGAAACCAGAAATTGAACAATAGATAATCTTAGAATTAATTTTTTTGATGGCCTCGTAATCAAGTCCTAAACGTGACATCACACCTGGGCGAAATTGTTCAACTACGATATCAGCTTGTGTAATCAATGGGGTTAATTTGGCCCTCTCCTTTTCTTGCTTCAGGTCGACTGTAATGCTTTTTTTACCACGATTTAACAATGAAAAATTGATACTGCTATCGCCCCACTTCGGTGGATCATATCTCGTATCCTCGCCGCCGCCGGGCCGTTCAATTTTAATCACGTCCGCACCAGCCTCAGCGAGAAACAAGGTCGCCATGGGTCCAGGAAGCAGCGTTGAAAAATCTAAAACTTTTAAACCTCTAAGAGGTCCGGGCATACTCACTCTCTTTCGAGTTCAGTTAATGCAAACAATGAAGATACAGATTTCACAAAAATTGGTCATCACCCCAATCTTTATCCCTAATTAATGACGTCAGTCGAGACGACTCACCTTTAAGGGAATGTGATTTTCAGGATCTAACCCTGGCTCATCCATAGGGTCTTGCTCAGTAATTGGCCTGAGACTGAGGTCGAGAATATCTCGAACGTAATTAGGCAACCCGAACACACCTTGATGCGTATCACCATTGTAATATTGAAGATGACTAATCTTACGTGTCTTAATACGCTCATCTACGTTCTCAGAATTGAATGCAAACGGATCAGTTTTGTCTGAAGCTGTCGCCATACCCCAAATAGCGCCATATAACGGCACATAGACCAGGTAGGGACGCACAATCTTAAATACGGTTTTCAACGAACTGTAGACTCTATGAAAGACATTCGGTCGCGTCACAGGTGAACCCAAATGCATCGACAAAACCCCTTCTGGCCCTAAAAGACGACGACAATGCTTGAGGAAATCAACGCGGTACAAGGCTTCAGCAGGACCAAATGGATCCGTCAGGTCAAGCATCATAAGATCAAACGGATCTTGACATTCTTCCACATACCTCTTGCCATCAGTAATTACAACTGTTAACCGAGGATCATCGAATGCGCCTCGATGCACTTCAGGAAGATGCTCTTTGCAAAAATCAACCACGACGGCATCAATTTCTACCATCACGACCTCTTGCATGGAGGGATACTTTAGATATTCCTCCGCGGCACCACCGTCGCCACCACCAATGATTAATGCACGCTTAGGTGCATAGTGTGAGATTCCAGCCGGATGAACCATATTTTCATGATAAAAGAACTCATCCTTGTCCGATGTCATGAAATAGCCATCGATACGCAAAGTGCGTCCAAAATCCGTCTCTAAAACCTCAATATCCTGAAAAGCAGATTTCGCATGGGCAAGTCGCTGTTTTGACCTGACCCAAAACCCTATTCCATGATTGAGACTTTCCAGAAAATACTGTTCCTTACTTTTATCCACCATCCAACTAGCTCAACCTACCCGGTTATACTAAAGTCTTTCGACCGCTTGAGATTTCTCAAAGTTAGGCTTAAATGTATCTATCAATGATTGATAAAGCTGTCTTGCCCTAGGTCGGTTATCTTGAGAATAACTACATACATATACATCGACAGTGACATAATTTTTCTCTGGCCAGGTATGCAACGACATGTGTGACTCAGCAAGTACAACCATGCCGGTCACGCCGCCCTCTCCATTGAACTGGTGAAAAAATTCCCCAACAGTAGATAATCCAGCGTCTTTTACCAATTTAAGACAATGAACTCTGAGTAAGTCGGCGTCCACCATAAATTTTTCGCTACATGTCACGTCGTACAAATCTCCCATGACATGTAGTCCTGGAGTTTCTTTAACGCTATGTAGTGACGCACTCGAAGTCGACTCTTCAACTGAAGAGCCACCTACCAGATGAAGACCTAAATCGTCTCCGTTTTTATGAAGCGTTTCTGTCTCCGTTGCGACCGGACGAACCTTCTTCAATTTGAGATTACGCATATCACATTCTCCCTCCGTAATGCGAGGCTATGCCCCACCGTTGCGTCGAGGACGCGCACCCAAACCGCGATTCCCGCCCGAAGTTCACATGGCTGCAATTCCCACTGAGTTCTTCGAACGACCCAGCGATCAGCCACCAAATTAAGCTACCGACTGATCGAGATACTTCAGGCCGCACTATACGGTTTCGACAGAGGATTTCAAGTGTTTTTTTATGAAAAATAACGACAATAAATCGACAGAGGATCGTTGACAGCAGTATTTACAAAATACTGGGTGTGATTAAGCACGGCTAATACTAAGGCCAAAAGAATACCCCTTTGATTTAGTTGCTTTTTTTTTAATTCTATCGACTATAACGTCCCGTTATAAACCCCGCCATCAATGAGGAAGTTATGACCCGTGATATAAGAGGCCTGCACACTACAAATGTACGCACACAATTGCCCGAACTCTTTTGGCTGCCCAAAGCGTCCGGCAGGAATTGCGTTGAGCCTAGCTTGAGCCACGTCCTCAAAGGAAGTATTGCTTTGTTTTGCCATTGCAGCTATGCGGCCATTCATCGTCTCAGTCGCAAACGCCCCAGGAAGAATGTTGTTAATGGTCACATTGTGCATGGGTGTTTGCCGAGAAAGACCGGCAATAAAACCGGTTAAACCTGCCCTTGCACCATTCGATAAACCCAAGATGGGGATGGGTGCTTTAACAGCCGCTGAAGTGATATTCACGATCCGTCCAAACTTTCGATCGATCATTCCATCCAGTAGCGATTTGATGAGTTCAATTGGCGTCAACATATTCGCGTGAAGCGCCTTTTCCCAATCAGCAAGAGAAAAGCTCCTAAAATCTCCAGCTGGAGGACCGCCCGCGTTAGTGACCAAGATATCAAACTGAGGGTAAGCATTAATAGCCGCCTCACGACCCTCTTGCGTCGTAATATCGGTAGCCACTATTTTAACCTCCACCGCAGTTGTCGAGCGTATATGTTCGGCCGTTTCTGCTAGAGCCTCCGCCCCGCGCGCAACAATAACAATATTCACCCCTTCCTCCGCCAGTGACTCCGCACAGGCGCGTCCTAGCCCCTTACTTCCCGCACACACTAACCCCCATTTACCTTTCAGTCCGAAATCCACAAACTCTCCATTTCTGTTTTACAACCCAAATATTTGATTGAGCCATTAATTATTATATTATGAGCACCTAGATTATAACCCCCCTAGATTGGGGTATAAATTACACAGATTTGTACTGCTGCATATTTTATGAAAATTTTAGCCATCAATATATTGCTTACTATTTCAGTCTTCACCTCTGGCTGCGCAACCGGCCCACACAGCCATGATCCTCTAGAGCCGATGAACCGAAAAATTTATGGTTTTAATGAATCATTAGATCAAGCGATTATAAAGCCGGCCGCCCAAGCTTACGCGTCTTTTGTTCCCTCTTTAGTTCGCACAGGGGTTCATAACTTTTTCACCAATCTAGGCGTCCTCAACACGACGGTTAATAATGTATTACAGCTGAAAATACATAATGTGCCGGTTGACATTGCTCGGTTTACCACCAACTTGATCCTTGGGGTCGGCGGTCTCTTTGATGCAGCTACAAGAATAGGTATCCCATACCATAACGAAGATTTTGGGCAGACACTTGGATATTGGGGCGTTGGTAGCGGCCCCTATCTTGTACTGCCGTTATTGGGGGCGAGTACGTTGCGAGACGGTTTAGGAAAACCAGTGGATTATTTTCTGGATCCAGGCTCACACATTGACAACGAATCCATTCGTATGAAAGTTAGAGGAATGAATATCATTGATATACGGGCGCATTTATTACCGATCGATAACGCGTTAAATGAGTCTGCTATCGATAAATACAGTTTTATTAGGGACACATGGCTACAGAGACGTGAGTACCAAATTAGAGAAGGATCAAACAAGAAGATTAGAGCGAGTAACAAGAGAGTGAAATCACTCAGAGAATTAGAATTAGAAGAAAGCGTTTATTAACGCTAATCGCACACGATTTGCATCAGGAAGATTCCCCATTATTAAAATATAGATGGTTAGTAAAATCGCCAGAACCAGAATTACAATACTAAAACTATTCTCCAGTGTGCTTTATAGAAGGTGGCATGAAAAGCGCTGCGATAGGTTTCTTGTTAGCATCTTTCTCTAACCGAGCCTCCTTATTGCCAACCACTGGGGCCGATGTTCCACTCACGCTATCACTCGGTTGATATGGCTGAGAGAAAAAACTATCCCCTTTCGATGTTTTTACATCTCTTTTTAATACTCTCGAAGGCGCTGAAGCGGGCGTTGGAACAACCGCTCGATCAAATCCAGACTTAATCGGCGCGATGAGTTCTAGTTTTTTATTGATTAGTTTTTCAATGGCGCGTAGCGATTCCTTGTCTTCAGGTGTGCAAAACGATATTGCCTCTCCTTTTTGACCCGCACGGCCCGTTCGTCCAATACGATGCACATAATCCTCAGCATTGTAGGGCAAATCATAATTGACGACATAAGGTAATTGTTCAATATCCAGGCCTCGAGCGGCCACGTCCGTTGCCACCAATACCTTAGTTCTATTTGCCTTAAAGTTCTCTAGAGCCGCCGTTCGTTCCATTTGAGATCGATCGCTGTGTATGGCCTCTGAATCAACACCCTTATTTTGCAATTGCCGGGTTAAGCGGTTAGCACCAATTTTTGTATTACAAAAGACTAATGCCTGCGTGATCTTTCCTTCATGCAGTAATCGCACAAGTAGCCTTGATTTATCTTGTTCAGACACTTCCAACACAGTATGTTGAATCGTATCGGTGACCGTATTTCTGGCAGCCACCTCAATCTTCACGGGATCTCTAAGCCAGGCTCCAACAACTCGTCGGATATCCTCAGAATAGGTCGCAGAAAACAACAAGGTTTGCCTTGTAGCAGGAATCAAATCCACAATCCGCTTAATATCAGGCAAGAACCCCATGTCAAGCATTCTGTCTGCCTCATCCAACACCAAAAATTCTATGGAAGAAAACCTCACCGCATTGGTACCGACATGGTCGAGCAACCGACCGGGTGTCGCCACAAGCACCTCCACACCTGATCGCAACATAGCGACTTGGGGAGGCATTGGCACGCCACCATAAACACAACCCACTTTAAGTGGAAGGTATTTTCCGTAACGTCGAACGCTCTCATCAATCTGTGCAGCCAACTCTCGTGTAGGCGTCAAGATAAGCGCTCGAACGGGATGTTTAGCCGGAGAGGTGCTGGAATTTGCGTGAGGAAGTAGTCGATGTAACATCGGCAGCGTAAAACTAGCCGTTTTACCGGTTCCCGTTTGCGCCGCAGCCATAACATCCCTACCAATGAGTACATTTGGGATAGCCTGTTCTTGTATCGGAGTGGGTTGCGTATATCCTTCATCAAACACCGCCTTTAAAATTACATCATCAAGACCTAGATCAGTAAATTTCATTCAAAGCATTCGATTAGGTTGCATTATTACATCAGGGAAGTAACTCAATTTAGACATCTAATTCTAAAGAGTCATTAAAGGTACAGAGCGGTATTGTAACTCTTTCAGCTAGCTGGGCTAGAATATCGTGTTCAGCGCCCCGGTAGCTCAGTGGATAGAGCAACCCCCTCCTAAGGGGTAGGTCGGACGTTCGATTCGTCTCTGGGGCGCCAATAATGATCTGAGTTATATAGTTAATTACTAAAGTATTGAGGTAGATTGTAGTATTGATATCATCATACCACACTGGTGATTCGCAGAAGTTGACTCAGACGATTTGCAGGTGCATCGCATCAAGAAAATCAGTCACACTTATAGTCCATGATTCTGGGGCACCACCACTTGTATACAAAATCAATATATTCTCGTTAGTAGAGTGTCACTCACTCCAGAAGTAGCCTGTCCAATTGGAATACATTAGGCGCTATATCCAGTCGAGTATCCGAAAGGAAAGGGACCTTACCAAGGCACGGTCCACCTAGTTGTTCCTGCAACGTCTTATAATTTTCGTCTGGGAAAGAAAAATTTGGGTCCGCGAAGTTAGCCACCCAACCAGCAAAAGCTAGTCCTCGACGATCAATCGCCTCACGCGTCAACATCGCATGATTCACACATCCAAGTCTCATTCCAACAACTAAAATGATCGGGAAGTGTAAGTCAACCGCTAAATCGGCAGTCGTCCAATTCGAGCTTAACGGTATATTGAACCCCCCAACCCCTTCAACAAAAGCATACTGAGCGTAACTAATCGACGTACGGAGATGCTTCAAAACAATATTTTTATCGATCACTTGTTGCTCAAGGCCTGCTGCGATCTCGGGTGCACAAGGCGTTCTAAACTGATAACTACAAACCTGATCAATACTGATCGCAGGATCACAAACCTGACTCAAACGTAAAACATCCTCGTTGACCCAAACGCCGTTCACGCAATCCTGACCTGCAGCTATCGGCTTAAGACCCACACAGGTATGACCGGCTTTAACTACAGCGGACACCAAACCAACTGTTATCGTAGTTTTTCCTATCTCGGTATCAGTGCCAGTCACAAAATACTGCACGGCTTAGATCCTTTTATTAAAAAGTGCATGAAAGGCATCAATCAAACGATCAATATCATCAATTGTATGGTCTGCCGAAAGCGTCAATCTAATACGCGACGTTCCAATTGGAACTGTGGGTGGTCTTATGCCAGACACCCGAAACCCTAATTCACTCAAACCAGCCGACAGATCCATAGCTCGCCGCGACTCTCCCACAATGACAGCTTGAATTGGAGAGACAGACTCTGAAATAGTCAACCCAGCATTTGAATGCTCAACCACTAGCTGAGACAAGCCACATCGGAGATGTTGTTCGAGTACCCGCAAATGACCTCTCCGTTGTTTCCCCTCACCACCATGCATTAAATCAAGAGACTTAACCAATGCATACGAAATAGCAGGCAGTGGCGCCGTCGTATAAATGTAAGTTCTAGCCGTCTGAAAAATGTACTCAATAATCGTCTGGTGAGCGACAATGAAAGCACCCGATAGCCCAGCAGACTTGCCTAGTGTTCCAATAAGGATCACACGACCGTTGATTGATTGCTCGACCTCAAGACTGCCTAAGCCTTCATCCCCAATAACACCGTAACCATGAGCGTCATCCAACACGATCCATGCGTCGTACTTATAGGCTAATTTTTGCAATACATCCACATTCGCCTGGTCACCATCCATGCTGAAAACGCCATCAGTGACAATCAACCGAATATCCGCAGTACTTTTCTCTAACAGTTCAGTAAGCGCATCGTAATCACGATGTTTATAAATATTAATCTTGCCCTTACAAAGCCTAATCCCATCAATTAAAGACGCATGGTTGAGTTCATCAGAAAAAATTTCAGAGGACACATCTCCCAAAACAGTCATCACAGCTAGATTAGCCATATAGCCTGTTGAAAAGGTGAGGCAACGATTGTCGGGTATTAAACGCGAAAACAATTGACTGAGCGTCACTTCGAGCTCCTCATGGGGAGCCATATGGCCACTGATTAAGTGAGACGCCCCTGAACCACCGCCCCAGCGGTCAACCCCCTCCTTCAACGCACACAAAATATCTGGATGACTCGCAAAACCGAGATAATCATTAGAACAAAATAATGTTTGCTTACTTAGATTCGATTGACTGGAATTAAGGAGCATCTGCTGCGTTCCAGTTTTTGACTGCGCAATCCATTTGTGCCGCAACAAATCCGAGTGCTCCAGCACATTCATTTTGTCTTGTAATTTTCTAATTAACATCCGTTCAACACTTTATCGATGCACTGCTCTATAGCATTCGCAAGAAATTCAGCTAATTCCTGATTGAGCACATAAGGCGGCATCAAATACACCGTATTCCCGATAGGTCTGGTCAAAAGTTTATGGGCACGACCTTGCATATGAAAACGTTCCGCAAAATTATCACCTGGATTATTGACCTCGAAGGCGAGTATCATGCCGCACTGCCTTACTGGTGAAACACGAGAGTCGCTATTGAAGCGATCAAAGGCCCGAGTTAGATATTGCGCTTGCAGACCGATGGTATCAGTCAATCCTTCATCGAAATGGTCCAGAACAGTATTAGCCGCAGCACAGGCTAATGGGTTCCCGGTATATGAGTGAGAATGCAGAAATCCTTTTGTGAAGTCATCACTCAGGAAACACTTAAAAATCTCCTCTGAACTGAGCACAACCGATAGGGGCAAATTACCACCAGTGATCCCTTTCGAAAGCAAAACAATGTCAGGCCAATCTGTTTCGCTCACCTGCTCCCAAGCGAAAAAAGTACCCGTCCTGCCGCATCCAACAGCAATTTCATCCGCAATTAGGTAGACATTGTGCTGACGAGTCATCTGTCTGGCCTTACGTAAATACTCTGGCGAATGCATGGACATACCCCCACCACACTGAACAAGCGGCTCAATCACCAAAGCTGCGATCTCATTGCCCCGTTCATTCAGCAAATCGGATAGCGCCTTGAGCGCCGCATCTTCATTACTAGCCCGACTATCAGGCGCTTCAACAATGAACGTTTCAGTCAATAACGCACGATAGGCATTTTGAAATAATGGCACGTCAGTAACCGATAATGCGCCAATGGTTTCGCCATGATAACTATTACGCAAACAAGCGAATCGAGTCTTAGATACCTGTCCCTGTATCGCCTTTGCATGAAAACATTGCTTCAACGCTATCTCGACTGCACTCGACCCATCAGACGCAAAAAAAACGTGACCTAGTTGATGGCCGGTCCTTGCCGCCAATCGCTCGGCAAGCCTAACCCCTGGCTCATGCGTGCAGCCTCCCAGCATGACGTGTGAGAGCTGATTGGCCTGCTCAATGATTGCATCGGTGATGCGCCGATTGGTATGACCCAAAATATTGACCCACCACGAGCTGATGGAGTCGAAGTATCGACGACCAGATTCATCGACAAGCCACCCCTCATGACCAGAGCGAATCGCTAGCGGCGGACACCATTGCAGTCTTTTCATTTGACTACAGGGATGCCAAATGGCGTTCAAACTTCTTTCAGATAAATGAGGAGAAAAATTACTCAAAGGGGCTAATCGTTAAGGTTACATTCTTCGTAATTGGGTCATTATAGTATCTCGTATAAAGCAACATCACTAATTTCTTTTAGATCAAAATCAAATGTAATTGCTCTCCCAAATTTAACTTAGCCATGATGCGACAGTACCCCTTATCTTAAACACGAACATTACAAAGCAGTTTCCTAAGCTCACTCGGTTATAGTATGGCTGTAGCCCGTTAATATAACCTGTTGAATCGTTATAATCGTGAAAACCTGTCGACATTTTTCAATCACAAGCACACTTGTTTTGTGTCTATGGATCGGGCATCCCGCCTATACTCATGCTCAAGAGCAAGAGCCGGAATCCACAAAGGGCAGAGAAACAACCGCAACGATAACTGATTTAGAGATTCTAGAGGAACAGGCTCAATCAGGAAACATACAGTCACAATTACGACTTGGAGCAATGTATCGTGATGGGGCGACCGTTCGTAAAAATACTCAAAGGGCTTTTTACTGGTTCTTACAAGCCGCTAAGAGTGGTCACGTACTCGCCCAGTTACGGGTAGCGAAAATGTTCCAAGAAGGCGTTGGCGTAGAAAAAAATAATCGATCAGCCTTTGAATGGTTCAGCCGCAGTGCTCAATCTGGGCATGTTGATGCCTTAACTGAGATGGGGAAAATGCTTCAACAAGGCATCGGGACACCCACCAATGTGGCGCAAGCCTTTGAGGTTTTTTTAGACGCAGCGCAACAGGGGCAAACAGAAGCACAAAATTATGTTGCCGACATGCTGTGGAAGGGTATCGGTACGCCTCAAAACCAAATCCAAGCACTGAGGTGGTATGAGACTTCGGCGAGTCGAGGCAATATTGACGCCAAAAATACGCTCGGTATTTTGTACCTTCAAGGTGAAGGTGTGGTCAAAAATACTGTGCGCGGCCTCGAACTCATTATTGGAGCGGCAAGCGAGGGGCATCCCGCAGCCTTTCACAACCTTGGGCTTATCTACGAAATAGGGTTGGGCGTGCCAGCCAACAACATCTACGCCTATCTCTGGTTCACTGTTGCAGCCGAAAATGGGCATCGGGATGCTGTTAGATTTAGAGAAGGTGTCGCGCTAAGTATGGGCGCCAGCGCCATTACAAAGGCGCAAGAACTCGCAACTATATGCAGAACAAAAGACTATAAAAAATGTATCTCATTTTAATTAAGAATAAGCCTAATTAAGAAGGAACACCATCAAAAAAATCCACAAAACCTGTCTCTAAAGAATATTCTGCGCCCACAATAAGTAGACGCTCATCCGCGATCAAACTCTCAAGAGCCGGTGACCCATGCCCGAGTTGGCTAACTGAAGCGCGAACATTTGCTCGAACTGCTCGCCCTATTAATTGATCGTAACTCCACTCGCCTGACTCATATGCGCTCTCAATACCAGGACGAATTCGATCCACAATGAAGTTAAGGTTCGAAGATATTCCCTTCTTTCCCTTATCGAACTCGAGTGCCGCCTCAATAGCACCACAGTGAGAATGTCCCAAAACGACAACCAAAGGTGTTCCAAACTGTTCCACCGCAAATTCAACACTACCGATTTGTGAGGGAGCGACAATATTTCCGGCTACGCGAACAATAAACAAATCACCAAGCCCTTGGTCGAACACAATCTCAACCGGGACTCGAGAATCGGAACAACCTAATATGATTGCAAACGGATTCTGGCCTTTTACCAAAGCGACCCGATCCATCGCAGTATGAGAAAGATTTCCAACCTGGCCATCGATAAATCTTTGGTTCCCCTCAATGAGGCGATTAAGAGCTTTTAAACTATTCATAAATCCAAATAAAATTAAAACAATGAAACCTTACCACGAACTTGTTACAACCTACTGCTGGCATAAATTCTACAATCAACGCATCGAGACTCAATCGCTAAACCACCAAAAAACGTTATTAATTAACTAGCGCTCACCTCTTTAAGGCCTTCAAGCTTAGAAGAAACAGTAAGCCATTCTTCCTCTACACGTATCATGTCCTTGGACACAACCGCCTGCTCATGCAAATAACCAAGTAACTCGTCTTTTGCGCCCTCCTCATAAAGATACGGTTGAGCGAGGGTTTCTTCGATACAATCAATTTCCACTTGTAGACGATTCAATTGAGTCTCAAGTGACTTGAGTTTATGAACGAGTGGTTTTTTTAGTGCCGCTTGACGGCTACGTTCATCAGCTTCGTCACGACGTCGCTGCTTGCGCGACGCTATAAATTTTGACGAGCCAGAATCTGAACTAGGCGTTTTTGCCAATATTTGGTTGGAATAGTCATCTAAGTCACTTTCAAACTCACTCAGAACCCCACCGTGAATCAAGTACAACTGATCACTCACGGCAGTGAGCAGCGAACGATCATGAGATACGAGCACCATAGACCCTTCAAAACTTTGCAGCGCTCTGGTTAAGGCATAACGCATCTCCATGTCCAAGTGATTGGTCGGCTCATCCAATAACAAAACATTAGGTTTTTGCCAAATAATAAGCGCTAGGGCCAATCGAGATCTTTCCCCACCCGAGAACAGCCCCACCTCTCGGAACACATCATCCCCAATAAAGCCAAAACCACCCAGGTAATTTCTAAGCACTTGCTCTTTGGTATATCCATCAATACGAACAAGATGCTGAAGTGGATGCTCATCCTCCCTGAGCTGATCCAGTGAGTTTTGCTCGAAATACCCAATCGCCAAATCTTTACTCTTTGAGACTTCTCCTTTCATCGCTTTAATCTGACCTGCCAAAAAACGAATAAGTGTCGACTTACCTGCCCCATTACGTCCAAGCAATCCAATTCGCGCTCCAGATCTCAGCTCAAAACGAATATTTTCCAAAATAGCTTTTTCGTCATATCCGATTGAAACATCGGTGACAACCAACGCCGGATCCGGCTTAGAGACTGGCTCCCTGAATTCGAACCGAAAAGCAGTGTGGGCATGCGCTGGTGCGATCAACTCCAACTTTGCCAATTGTTTCATTCGGCTTTGCGCTTGACGAGCTTTTGACGCTTTGGCACGAAAACGCTCAACAAAACGTTTCATATGATCAATCTCGCGTTGTTGCTTGAAATACAATGCTTTTTCCTGCGCAAGATGTGATGCGCGTTGCACCTCGAAGGCGGAGTAGTTTCCTTTATATGTCTTAAGTGTCCCACTATTGATAAAGCAGATAGTCTGGACGACATTATCCAAAAAAGAACGGTCGTGGGAAATTAATAATAGGGTACCCGGAAAATGTTTAAGCCACGATTCAAGCCAAATTACAGCATCGAGATCCAAGTGATTTGTCGGTTCGTCCAAAAGCAAGAGATCGGAGCGGCACATCAACGCTCGAGCTAAATTAAGACGCATACGCCAACCGCCCGAAAAGTAATCAACCGGGTTAATCACGTCCTCAACCTTAAACCCTAAACCGTCTAATAACTGATTCGCCCGTGCCTCTGCACTGTAACCATCAATCGTGCTGAGATGTTCGTGCAAAATACCGATCTGCTCAGCGTCTTCTCTCTCTTCAGCAACCTTGAGCTTACGTTGCACGTCACGAAGTTCAACATCACCGTCGATAACATAATCAATCGCACGACGGGTTCCTCTTGGCAACTCTTGGGCAACATGCGAAATTACGAGGCCTGGCTGGATCCCGAGCGTGCCAGCATCGGCCTGCATCTCGCCTAGCAATAACGCAAATAAACTGCTTTTCCCCGAACCGTTACTGCCCGTTATGCCAATTTTATTACGCGCATAAAATGTAAAGCGAGCATTCTGAAAAAGAATTTTCTCACCGCGCCTAAGGGCGATACCGTCAGCGGTGATCATAAGTAACGCCGCAACATGAACGCTTTTTTAATCTTAGGATCTATGCGGTGACTCATTAGTGACTATGTTGTTGGTCATGAGATTTTGAGTCTGCACCTTTTTTCACAATAACAGGTACATCTACTCGCCCACTCTTCTCAAACTCTAACGTCAGAATATACGCCTCACCCGCCTTAATCGGTTTATTGAGATGAAAAAGCATGATATGTAATCCACCTGACTTCAATTGCACTTTTTGGTCAGGCGCAATCGAAATGCCCGACTTCAACCGCCGCATCTTCATAACACCGTTCTTATGGAACATTTCATGAATCTCACTCAGCTTTGCAATAGCAGTAGATACACCAATCAAACGATCAGCAAGTTTTCCATGATTGTGAATGAAGAGATATGCCCCAGTGGCATCAACACCCGGCAACGGCTCTTTGACCCAGGCATTCATGATATGCATCTCACTAGGATGTTCCTTTGGCTCGTGGTGCCCAGAGAAAACTACAGACGCGTATAAACACAAGAACAACCCTAAGTATCTAAACATAACCAACCTCCATACAAAAATTAATACTGGCTGCGCACATCATTTCTAAAATCAACTTTAGAAACACATACCCTACAAGCCAACCTATGCCAATAATAAAATATTGGCTATCAGAAAAAAAATCGCCGAATTTCTCGGGTACTTAGGCATCCAAGCCAGAGAAGGGTTAATTATTAATCGCAACACAGTTAAATACAGAGTCGGATCGTAACTCAATGGCTAGGAAGTCAGTTGAGCCATCACGATTAACGCGTGTTACATCAAGCGCGGCCTTCAGTTCCAACTCATTGACTTTAACTTCCCCGCAAGCACTCGAACCATTGATCGTTAGCGCACTACTAGATAACTCGGTTTGATGTGCGAAGCCCAAGCCCGAACTGAAGACTAGTAGTAATGAAAATACAGCCCGCCTGAAATTCATCAGCTCCATCGCAAATCTCTTCTCTTCAAATCAAATACGCTTCAGCACACAAGTACTGAAATCAAACATAGCTATGATAAATAATTTGTAAGATCTCGGCATCGTAAAAAAACTCTCGAGAATTTTTGCGCTAGAGATACCTCATTGAGAATATCCCTAGCGTTCTTCTAATCATCCAAGAAATATCAAGCAGCTCTTTTTGCTGGTGCCCATTTCTTCTTCTTATCGCGACGAAAGGCCACAACATCAGCTTTTGGCCCTGCATTTGGTCGCCGTTTTCTAATGGACTTTCTTGGCTCGCTATCCTTCTTTGCTCCAGGATTTAAAAAACGCTCAATCGCATTCCACTTGCCTCGATCTGCTGGCGTAATAAAACTCAGAGCTGATCCGGTTGCACCCGCACGAGCCGTTCGCCCAATACGGTGAACATAATCCTCAGCACACTGCGGCAAGTCATAATTAATCACGTGTTCGATATGCAGGATATCTAAACCTCGAGCTGCGACATCAGTTGCGACGAGAATCCGATACTTCTTACCTCTGAAGCCAGCAATCACACGATCTCGCTTACTCTGTTTTAAATCGCCATGAATGGCATCTACACTGTGGCCTGCTTTTGATAATCGAGTAGCCATTTTTTCCGTACCGTGTTTCGTCTTAACGAACACAATGATGGATCCGTCACGCTCATTGAGGCTATCGATCAAAGAAGTATATTTCTCTCCATCACTGACTCGAACGGTATCTTGTTTGATATTTGGCGCTGTTGCTGAAGCATCACTCACTGAGA
The DNA here is from genome assembly GCA_027624715.1 of Pseudomonadota bacterium. NCBI lineage: Bacteria > Pseudomonadati > Pseudomonadota > Pseudomonadota bacterium. The sequence goes on along the minus strand of JAQBTV010000009.1, from coordinate 4,782 downwards.
TACGAACGGGGTCTTTTAAATATTTTTCAGCAATACGAGCGATGTTGGGTGGGACGGTTGCAGAGAATAACAATGTCTGGCGTTGTGGTGGCAAGAAAGTCATCACTTTTTCGATTTGCACCGTGAATCCGGCATCGAGCATTCGATCCGTTTCATCGAGAACCAGAAAATCTGTGTTCTTGAGTTTAAGTATTCCGCGATCTAAGTGATCATTAATTCTTCCTGGTGTACCCACGAAAATTCGTGGCTTATCTCGAATTTGTCGAATTTGTTTTGACATGGAATCGCCACCGATCAGTAGCGCTGTTTTTATATTTGTTGATTTCCCCAGCATCAAACGAAGCTGACTCAACACCTGAGTGGCAAGTTCTCGCGTGGGAGTCATCACTAGCGCTGATCCATGCGGATTAGCCAAAAGTCTCGCGATCAGTGGAATCCCGAATGCCGCTGTTTTACCGGTCCCAGTCTGCGCCGAACCAAGAATATCTTTCCCCTGAATGGCTTGTGGAATCGCCTCAACCTGAATCGGTGTTGGTTTACTAAACTGCATCGCTTTTAATGTTTGTAAAATCTGGTCTGGTAGACCCATTTCTTGAAAATTGTTCACATTGCTGTCCTCATTGCAGACGCATGTGGCTAAGCGTTAGCACGCCGCCAGTTCACGATCTGACTGTGATTAATAGAGTAAATGCTGTTAAGCGTTTAATGATTATTGGAGATCCAATACGGCTTATATCGTGGCGCTTTTGCTCACAATCCAGTCGTTGCAAATTGTTAGATCCGCGAATGTCATTGCCATGACTGGGACATCGGTGGCGTCTTTAACGGACGCGGTTAAACCAAGCTCCTCGACGGCATGACACCGCCGATCAGTAATAACTGCCATATCTCTTCCTCTTTCCCACCTACTTCAAATAGAGAGTCACTTTCCGATGACAACCACACCATGTGGATCGCCGGTTTACTCTCATTCAAACACTTGGGATCTAGCAGTTATGCATGATCTTGGAGAAACCCACTAATTTGCGTGGGACCGCGAACAATTCTTAACGTTCATGGTTTTTGGTCAAGAGCAACAGAAACTCGGTGGCGCACCTTAACACCATGCCAAATTGACCGCAAGCACTAAAGCGAATGGAACAGTTAATCGAGTCATCACACAATAATCCCAGGCAGAATTAAAGGGTTTTGTATCCTCGTGTTCTGCCGAAAGCTAGCTAGATACTGGAATTTAATGTCCTGAAAAACATTTCACCTCTTGTTGCATAAATGACACGCACCAATTTAAAAGAGCCATAAAAACAAATTAAAGACATTCGCCATTGATTCAGTATCATCAGATATGTTATGTTATAACATCATGGATATATAATGATATGAATAACAGAATTAGGAGACCTACTTAATGACTAAAACTACCTTTCGTTGCCTCATCGCAGCAATGGGCATCATCGCTTTTGGCTCGACACACGCGCAAGAGGATGTCAGTGACCTGCGCCAGGCATTGGACGAGTTAAAAGGGGAATATGAACGAAGAATTTCTGATTTAGAAAAGAAATTAGAAACGGCTGTGCAATCCAAAGGCCAAACGAGCCAAACAGAAAGTACAGATGAGGTCAAATCAGCAGGTGGACGAGCCATTAAAGGAAATGCCTTTAACCCATCGATTGGTATCGTCCTTAATGGGCAATATAAGGATTTTTCCAAAGAAACAGAACCTGAAATAGCAGGCTTCGCTGTTGGAGAAGAAGCTCATCGGGGCAGCGGGGGCATGGCCTTAGATCACACCGAATTAAACTTCTCAGCAAGTGTGGATGACAAGTTTTATGGCAGTCTCACCTATGCCCTTGCTGAGCATGATGGAGAAATGGAGACTGAACTTGAAGAAGCCTATATCGAAACGCTGCCTGGCGCCGGTGCACCCTTCAACACTAAATTCGGTAAAGCGCTATGGGCATTAGGCTATCTTAATGAGCAGCACGGCCACGTCGATGACTTCGTGGATCGCCCTCTCCCCTACAAAATCTATTTAAATGGCTCCTTCAATGACGAAGGTATCCAGATCAGTAAAATTTTACCAACTGAACTCTATAATGAGATCGGTTTGGGTCTATTTAGGGGCAGTGACTTTCCGTTTGGCGCTCCCTACGGAACAGGTATTGGCGCAACCTCAATATACTATCGAGTCGGTGGTGACATCGGTGCAAACGGAACCTGGCGATTCGGCGCGTATGCAGTTGACGGTGAAACCGGGGGACGACAGATTGGTGACGACCCGGATTTCGTCACATTTGTTGGCGAAACAGACCTTGAAGTATACGACCTTCGTTACACCTACGCGCCGACAGGAAACGAAGCCAGTCAAGAAATAACCTTCACCGCGGAGCATTTCACTCGTGCAGAAAGTGGAACCTATACAGGTGCCGGCGCGGCAGTGTTCGCTGAAACTCAATATGACGCTACAACCAGTGGTTTCTACGTCGCAGCGATCTACAAATGGAGGCCTGAAGCGCGTGTTGGCTTTCGGTACAGCTCAATGAACAATAAAGATCTAGATGGCACTTTGGACAATACAGCTGTCGACGGAGCGGGCTTTAATCCGTCGCAAAGGAATATTATGTTTGATTGGACGAATAGCGAATTCAGCCGCATTCGCCTACAACTTGGTCAAGAAAAGGTACTTGCTAATAACACAGATGAACAGATTATTCTGCAGTACATTATGAGTTTTGGTGCTCACGGCGCACACAAATACTGATATTAATGCTGAGGTATGTAAAAAAACCGTGGTTCACCACGGTTTTTTCGTTTGGCCGAGGTCTTCTGCAACGACCCGCACATAGATAAACCGAGGGGTCGCAAGACCCTCCTCTAGCACTCCCAAGATGGTCCCAAAGTACCGACTGGTTATTCCACTCCACCAGAACCGATAGCCCTACAATCGGCACCGGAGCTTAAATCCACAGGAATTTTGCAAAGCCATACTAACCCGACAAGAAGAGATGGCTGCTGGAACAGTAAGATGACTAAGTCACAGTCCGGTATATGATGGACTTTGATGCGCATCGCACAGGCAAATACTGAGATTGATGCTAAACCCAATAAAAAAACCGCAGTTGACCGCGGTTTTTTTACGTGTTGACCACATTCTCTGTAGTCACCCGCCCAAAGCAAAGAAAATAGAAAGGGGAGCTACTGCTCCCCTTCCCTGATGCTCGTGATCAATTCGGAAATTACCAAGTAGCTACTGGATTCCCGATAGAACCTGTAGCGCCAACAATCGGCACAGGCGAATAAGTCCACATGAATTGGTATACGCCTTCTTTCACTAATCCTTCCAAGTTAAGATTCTCCTGAATGGCAACTCCATGTCGGGCTAATAAAAACTGGTGTATACAGAAAACGCATGCCGCATCAGGATTAGGTACCACCTCAACTGCCCAAGTATCCGCACCGACGACACCGACTTGGCACACCTCAGTCAGCCATCGAGCGACTTCAGCTCCAATTCCTGGCTCACCAGAGTTATAAAGGGCATTATCTTTTCCCCAGTGCCTGGACCACCCAGTTCGGAAAGCAATAGCATCGCCAGATGCACACTTGTAGTCACTCATTCCTTGACGCTTCAACGCAGCTTTCACATCAGCCATGGTGATCTCTTGACCCTTGTCCATACCTTCAACGCCTCTTGAGGCGGCGATATCAATCAATATTCCGCGGGCGATAATAGGATTAAGGTGCTCTGCACCTAGTTTAACCAAGCCATAAGAACCTTGCATCTCCTCCACGGTGACACCGTTATAAAAACGCATTTCAGTTTTGTCGCCAGCCTTACCAACCTGAACACCAATGTGGCCTAGTCCGTCATACTGGGTACCCACTTGGCCGATTTCTGCGGTAAGCATTTCATCGTACCAAATCACCCTGTTAGGGCCGAATGGACCCCCAGTAGGTGATCCCGGTATCCTAAGCGCAAACGTACGCGATCCAAAAAGCGGCATTTTGTCGGAATACTGTTGACCGATCTTCATCGCCTTACCCTTTTTCACCTGGGAAACAGCTCTTAAAATAACCTCCGGTTTTTTATACCAGTTTGTTGAACCCGACTGATCATCAGCACCCCACAGCGGATTTGGCCACCATTTTGCACCCAAAGGAGTCTCCATATTTGTGCCATTCACCCACGGCTTACCGACACACGCTTTCCAATCCTCTGCCGTACATGCATACGCACTCGTCGAAATGAACGCCAGCACTAACCCAACAACTGAAACTAGATCTTTAAATTTCATTTCCCGCTCCCTTCCAAAGTTTCATTGATTAACAACTTCTAAAAAAAACATAGCTTATATGAACAAACCAACTAAAAATTACTTCTTATCCTCATCATTTTTTGGCTTATGGTGATTACGGATATATTCTTCTACTTTCAGCATCTTACCTTTGAGAAGTGCTAAACTGATTCTAGCTTCTCGAAGATCCTGTTGTGCCGCCTGTTGATAGAGCTTTTGAGCGCGATTCAAGTTGAGCGGAACACCCTCACCAAATTCATACATCAATCCAAGTTCGAACTGAGCTTTCGCATGCCCCGCATCCGCAGCCTCTCTAAACCATAGAGCCCCTTCGCGATCATTCTTTTCCACGTCACCCCACTCATACCTATATGACATCGCGAGCTCATACTGCGCTTTAATATCGCCACTAAACGCTTTTGCCTCGACGCCCTCTAGATTTTTAACAGCCCTTTCTTGCGCCTCAAGCTTTTCCATATACCCCATATAG